>JADZBT010000078.1 GCA_020851915.1 Alphaproteobacteria bacterium
GCCCGGGCGAATTCTACCAGCTCGATATGGAGATGTCGTTCGTGACGCAGGATGACGTATTCAACGCCATCGGCCCGGTACTGCATGCCGTGTTCGAGGAGTTCGCCGATGGCCGCAAGGTTTCCGGATCGCCCTTCCCGCGCATCCCGTACCGCGAATCCATGCTGAAATACGGCGTCGATAAACCCGATCTCCGCAACCCGCTCATCATCTCGGACGTAACGGATGTGTTCCGTGGTTCGGGCTTCTCCATTTTCGCCAAGAACATCGACAAGGGCAGCGTCGTGCGCGCGATCCCCGCACCCGCGACCGGCGGGCAGGCCCGCAGCTTCTTCGACAAGATGAACGACTGGGCGCGCGAAGACATGGGCGCGCCGGGCTTGGGCTACATCACCCTCGACGAGAACGGCGAAGGCAAAGGCCCCATCGCCAAGTTCCTCGATGCCGAGCGCCTCGCAAAGCTGAAAGCACTCTCCGGCATCAAACCGGGCGATACGGCGTTCTTCGCCTGCGGCCCCGAGCTGGAAGCCGCAAAGCTCGCCGGTGCGGCGCGCATTAAACTCGGCAATGACCTCGACCTGCTCGAGAAGAACGTGTTCAAATTCTGCTGGATCGTGGACTTCCCCTATTTCGAGTGGGACGACAAAGAGAACAAGATCATCTTCAGCCACAATCCCTTCTCGATGCCGCAGGGCGGCCTCGAAGTGCTGGAGAAGGCCAAGACCAAGGAAGACCTGCTGGATATTCTCGCCTACCAGTACGACATCGTATGCAACGGCGTGGAGCTGTCGAGCGGTGCCATCCGTAACCACAAGCCGGAGATCATGTACAAGGCGTTTGAAATTGCCGGTTACAGCAAAGAGGTGGTCGATGACCGCTTCCGTGGCATGATCAACGCCTTCAAGTTCGGCGCGCCCCCGCACGGCGGCATCGCACCCGGCGTCGATCGCATCGTGATGCTGCTCGCCGACGAGCCCAACATCCGCGAGATCATCGCCTTCCCGATGAACCAGCGCGCCGAAGATCTGCTGATGAACGCGCCCGCAGCGGTGGATGACAAGCAGCTGAAGGAACTCAGCCTGATGCTCAGCCCCTCCGCCCGCAAATCGCTGGAAGACGAGGCAAAGCGCAAAGAACGCGGCGACAACGGCGAGCAGCAGATCGCGGAAGACGCAGCGTAACCACTTACTCGTCATCCTGCGCGAAAGCGCAGGATCTCGTGCCGCACACACGGACAGAGATCCTGCGGTCACGCCGCAGGATGACGTGTTGTTTTTGTTTCCAACCCGCAGACAAAAAAAATCCTCCCGCCCTTTGCAGGACGGGAGGCAAAAACGTGGAATTACCGTTTTCTCAAGAAATATCCCCCAACCATCGTCAGCCCCAGCAGGCACAGAAGCCCGCTGCCAACGAACACGCCCCATCCGCCGCCAGAAATTCCGACAACGAAATAGAGCGCGCCGATGGCGCTGAGACAAAGACCGATGAACGTAGCGACTGCGGGACTCTTTTCCGAAGACCAGAGTCCGAACGACACCAACGCCAACGCGAAGCCGATGACGGGGATTGCATTCGCAACCCACACCATCGGTGTTGGGGCTTCCACGGGCAGGACAAAACGCATCACCAACCCGAGGGCCAGAAGTCCGATACCAAAGCCACCTACCGTCTTACGATTAATGTTCATGTGTGCCTCCGCACGGAGGACGCCTTGTCACGGTTTTTCCAGCTGTGTGAACAGCGTAAAGCTATGACGTTTCCCTTCCTTCTTGTCGCGAGGGGTTTGGGAAACAGCTTATCGGCAACACAGTGGGAAGAACCACTCAAGACGCCTCAATAAAATTTTTGATTTTTATCGATGCGACAAGAAAATACCCCACCAGTGTATCAGGGCCGTGCTACGGTTATATTAATATTATTTTTCAATAATATACGCAGCAAATCCGTCATCCTGCGGCGTGACCGCAGGATCTCGTGCCGTATGTATGGATAGAGATCCTGCGCTTTCGCGCAGGATGACAATTACCGGTATCGGGCATCTCCACAAAACCGTTGCCCTCCGCGCGAAAAACGCTATCTTCTAGCGAACACGCAACGCACGGGAACCGCATGGCAACCATCGGCACACATCTCTACACGATCTTCTTCGGCAAGCATGTCGGACAGGATCATTTCGGCAATCGTTATTACGAGGAACGCAGCGCGGCGAAGGATCGCCGCCGCAAGCGCTGGGTGATCTACCGTGGCAAGGCCGAGGCATCCAAAGTGCCCGCCGAATGGCATGGCTGGCTGCATTATTCCACGGACGCGATGCCGAAGTCGGCGGGTCACCGTTACGCATGGCAGCAGAAACACCTGCCCAATCTTACCGGCACGGAGTATGCCTATTTCCCGCCGGGACACGAGCGGGCGGGCGGTGCGCGCGCAAAGGCCGCCGCCGACTACGAGCCGTGGCAGCCGTAAATTTACCGCAATCCAAGGGGGAATGATGGGACGCAGTATTTTGGAAACCCTGATCGGCGCGATCGTGATACTGGTCGCGGCGGGATTCGGTTATTTCGCCTACAACAGCAGCAGCATCAAGCAGGAAGCCGGCTACGACATCAGCGCCAAATTCGACAGCGTGGACGGCATCGGACTGGGCAGCGAAGTTCGCATGGGCGGCGTGAAGATCGGCGTCGTCACCGATCTGGCCCTGGAACCGGAAACCTACCTCGCCGTGCTGTCGCTGCACATCAACGAAGCCGTTAAACTGCCCGAGGACTCCAACGCCGCCATTGTGTCCGACGGCCTGCTCGGCGCCAAATATGTGGCCCTCACCCCCGGCAGCGAAGAGGCCATGCTGAAGGATGACGATCAGATCCAGTTCACCCAGTCCTCGGTGAATCTCGAAGCAATGATCGGCAAGTTCATGTTCAGCGGCGGTGGGGTCGACAAAGACGGCGGCGCGCCCGCCGGACCGGAATCCGAACCCGTTCCCTCATCCGGCCTGTGAGCATGGGCATGCGGCGGCTATTCGTTCTGCTCGCGGTGCTGGCCTGTGTCGGCATAACGAACGCCCGCGCGCAGGAAGGCGAGACACCGCTCCCCGTGCTACCGGAGGAGCAACCCGCCGTGATGGAACTGCCTGCCGCCGATGCGGCGGAAACCGCCGACACCCCCACCATACCGGAAGCACCTGCCCCCACCACAGATACGAGCGCCTTCCCGCTCCCCGAAGAAAGCACCGCGACCGTGCGCTATAATATGGCGCTGCTTCAGGGCCTCAACAAAGTGACCACCAAAATTTCCTCCGTGGAAGCCCCGGTAGGCACGGTGGCACGCTTCGGCAATCTTGAGATCATCGCCCGCGCCTGCTGGAAATCGCCCCCCGAAGAACAGCCGGAAAGCGCCGCCCTGCTCGACATCTGGGAACTGAAACCCGACGAATCGCCGAAGCGGATATTCCTCGGCTGGATGTTCGCCTCCAGCCCCGGCATCTCCTCGCTGGAACATCCCGTTTACGACATCACCGTGCTCGATTGCGAAGGCATGGCGGCCGTGCCGGAATAACGGAACGCGGTATCCGGCATGAGGATCCATTATTTTCAGCACGTCCCGTTCGAAGGACTGGGAAGGATCGCGGAATGGGCACGCGACCGGGAACACATATTGCCACGCACCGCCTTCCATGAACCGGGCCACCGCCTGCCCTCACCCGACGATTACGACGCATTGGTGGTAATGGGCGGCCCGATGGGGGTGCATGACGAACCGCTTTACCCATGGCTGTCGGCGGAAAAGGCGCATATCCGTTCCGCGATCGATGCGGGAAAGCCGGTGTTGGGCATCTGCCTCGGCGCGCAGTTGATCGCCCACACGCTGGGAGCGGGAGTAGCACCTCACCGCCACAAAGAGATTGGATGGTTCGACATCACCTTTACGGATGCGGCCGCCACGCACCCCATGTTCGCGGGAATGGCCTCCACCATGCGGGTGCTGCACTGGCACGGCGACCGCTTCGAGATCCCCGGCGGCGCGTGGCGTATCGCCGGCAGCGCGGCGTGCGACAATCAGGGATTCCTGTACCGCGACCGCGTGCTCGGACTGCAATTCCATCTGGAGATGGACAGGGCCGCCATCATGTCGATTATGGATAATTGCGGACATGAATTGACGGAGTCCCCGTTCATTCAGTCGCGGCAGGAGATACTGGAACAGGAAACCGCCACGGATACCGCTTCGGCACTGTACCGCCTCCTGGATAACTGGGAATCCACGTTCAGAACGTAGCCTGACGCTCTACCGCCTCCCGCAATCGCTCCATATACGTCCCGCGCGGAATCTCATGTGCGCCGAATTGCTTTAGATGATCGTTCAAATATTGCGTGTCGAGCAATAGGAACCCGCGCGCCTTCAACCGCTCCACCAGATGCACCAGCGCCACCTTGCTGGCGTTGCTGGCACGGCTGAACATGCTCTCGCCGAAGAACGCCGCGCCGATGGACACGCCATACAACCCACCCGCCAGCGCCCCCTCCCGCCAGCATTCGACGCTGTGGGCAAATCCCCTGCGGTGCAGCGCATTATACAATGTTGTGATCTCGCCGTTGATCCAGGTGCTCTTGCGGTCGGCACAAGCGGCCAGCACATCCGGGAACGCCGTATCGAAGGTTACCGTGAGTGGATGTTTCTCCATGAATTTTTTGAGGCTGCGCGGAATATGGAATCCCTCCAGCGGAATGACGCCGCGCCACTCCGGGCAGAACCAGTGGAGCTCTTTCGAATGCTTGCGCTCCGCCATGGGAAAGAATCCGTTGGCGTAGGCTTCGAGCAGCAGGTCGGGGGTGAGCGAGGCCATCATCGCCCTCCTTAAATTCTTTCCGGATAATTGCTTATGATGTGATTTGCATCCAACACTTTAGCCAACAAAATCCCCTCAAACGCATTGGCCATCCGTACAAAAATCCGCGCCCTCAGCGCGGCTCCAGCAACTTCGCCATCGCCTCCAGCGCCAGCACATAGCCATGCGCGCCCAGCCCGCAGATGACGCCTTTCGCCGCCGGAGAGACATAGGAGTGATGCCGGAACTCCTCACGCTTGAAGATATTGGAGAGATGCACCTCAATAATAGGCACGGAAACGCTGAGCAACGCATCCATGATGGCCACCGAGGTATGGGTATAGGCGGCGGCGTTGATGAGTATGCCCTGATGCGCCTTCCCGGCCTCCTGGATCCAGCCGACCAGCTCGCCCTCGGTATTGCTCTGGCGGAAATCGACGGAAATCCCTAGCGTTTTCGCGGTTTTCTCGCACAGTGCCTGCAGGTCGGCCAGCGTTTCCTTACCGTAAATTTCCGGCTCGCGGCTGCCCAGCATGTTGAGATTAGGGCCATTGACGATCAGAACACGGTTGGCCATTGGTCTTTCCTCTGTTATGTAGGTTTCCTTGGATTTATAGCATGATACGAGAGCAAAGCATAGCCTATGCGGATAATGGTCAATGGCGATGAACGGAATGTGACGCACGGCCTTTCGGTGGAAGGGCTGCTGGCGGAGCTGGGCCTCGCGGGCAAAAAGGTCGCGGTCGAGCATAACCTTGCAATCGTCCCGCGCTCCACCTATGCCGAGCTGCAGGTGGCGGAAGGCGACCGGCTGGAGATCGTGCATTTCATCGGAGGGGGTTGAAGATGGTGGCATTGGTAAAAACAGCGGCGGCAACGGATGATCGCTTCACGGTCGCGGGAAAGAGCTTCTCCTCACGCCTGCTGGTGGGCACGGGCAAATACAAGGATTTCGAAGAAACCAGACGCGCCATCGAGGCCTCGGGCGCGGAGATCGTCACCGTCGCCGTGCGCCGGGTGAACCTCACCGACCCCAGCGCACCGCAGCTACAGGACTACATCGACCCCAAGAAATACACCTACCTCCCTAACACCGCCGGATGCTACACGGCAGATGACGCCATCCGCACGTTGCGCCTTGCGCGCGAAGCGGGCGGCTGGAACCTCGTGAAGCTCGAAGTGCTGGGCGATCAGAAAACCCTCTACCCGGACGTAGTGGAAACCCTCAAGGCCGCCGAAGTATTGCTGAAAGACGGCTTCGACGTGATGGCCTATACCTCCGACGACCCGCTGGTGGCAAAGAAACTCGAAGACATGGGCTGCTGTGCCATCATGCCGCTGGGCGCACCGATTGGATCGGGATTGGGATTACAGAACAAACTCAACATCAAATTCATCGTCGATCAGTCCAACGTGCCGGTGCTGGTCGATGCGGGCGTAGGCACGGCATCCGATGCCACCGTGGCCATGGAGCTGGGCTGCGACGCCGTGCTGATGAACACCGCCATCGCCGAAGCCAAAGACCCCGTCCTCATGGCCCGCGCGATGAAGCTTGCCATCGAATCCGGCCGCATGGCCTACCTCGCGGGCCGCATGCCCCGCCGCGCCTACGCCAGCGCGTCGTCGCCGCTCACGGGGATAGTGGAATAACCCCGCATGCTCAACGGCGTCACCACGGAAGCGTTGCTGCCCAACAAGAATCGTTACGGGCTGTATGGCTTCCTGTTCCTGCTGCTGCTCCTGCTGCACCGACTCTATTACATCAGCCTCGAACGTTTCGATCTCTATGTGGACGAGGCGCAATACTGGACATGGGCGCAGGCGCTCGACTGGGGCTATTACTCCAAGCCACCGATGGTGGCCTGGGCGATCGCGGCCACCACGTCGCTCTGCGGTGACGGCGAATTCTGCGTGAAACTCGCTTCGCCGCTCGCCTATTTTGTCACGTCGCTCGTGATATATCTCACAGGCAAAGAATTGTTCAGCGCGCGCGTGGCATTCTTCTCGGCCATCGTATTCGCCACGCTGCCCGCCGTGACACTCTCCTCCACCCTCATCTCCACCGACCCGTTCCTGCTGCTGTTCTGGGCAGTCGCATTTTATGCGTTCCTCAAAGCCATACGCACCAACGCATGGCACTGGTGGCTGGCCTGTGGCGCGGCATGCGGGCTGGGCCTGCTCAGCAAATATAATTTTGCGATCTTCGCCCCCTCGGCACTGCTGTTCATGGCCACCTCGCCGCAGTATCGCCCGCAACTGAAAAGCATGAAACCCTATGCGGCGGCGCTGCTGGCAGGATTATTCTACCTCCCGAATTTCCTGTGGAACCTCGATAACGGATTCGTGAGCTACCTGCACACGCGCGACAACGCCAATCTCTCGGGCCCCTTGTTCCACCCGGAGGAGATGCTGAATTTCGTGGGCGCGCAGTTCCTCGTATTCGGCCCCCTGCTGTTTGGCACGTTGCTCTGGGTCACCGCCCGCATCCGTGAGTTGTGGAAAAACGAGAAGCCGCGCCTGCTGTTCTCGTTCCTGCTGCCGTTCTTTGCGGTGATCCTATCCATCAGCCTGCTGTCGCGCGCACATGCCAACTGGGCTGCGCCGATGTATATTTCCGCTACGATACTGGTAGTGGCATGGTTGGTGGAGGCAAAGAAGACCTGGGTGATCCACGCCTCGATCATCCTGCATCTATTGCTGGCCGGGGGATTGTATAACTACCACGCCTTAGCCCGCATGGCGGGGATCGAACTTTCCTACTCACAGGATCCGTTCCGCCGCATCGAGGGCTGGCGGGCGCTGGCAGAGGCCATGGCTCCAGTGCGGAACGCACATCCCGGCACGACCCTGCTGGTCGATAACCGCACCATGGCGGCAGAAATGCTCTATTACGCAACCCCCAAGCCGGTCGAGGTGGTGAAGTGGAACGCCGACGGCGTCATTGAAGACCATTACGAGCTTACCACGCACATGGAAGGCCGCGAGGGGCAGGATTTCCTTTACCCCACACAAGAGAAAAACCCAACGGAGATACTAAGCCGCTTTGCTTCCGCGACGAAAGTCGCTACCATACGCATACCCATAACCCATGATTACACGCGCGAGCACGATGTCTATTTTCTCCAGAGTTTCAAGGGCTATCATTGACATTCCGCCGCTGGCGTGGACGCTGCTGCTCATCGCGTTCATCCCGTTCGGCCTGTTTCCCAAGCTCGACCTGTTGGTATCGCGCCTGTTCTATACCAGCGCGGAGGGATTTTTTCTGAAGGATCTCCCCATCGTCCAGTTCGGATACAACGTCGTGCCGATAGTGCTGAAAATCACGGTCGCAATACTGCTCGTCCTGCTGGTAAAAGGAGAGATCACCAAACGGCCGGTATGCGGCGTCACCCGCAAGGCATTCGCCTTTCTGATAATGTCACTCGTCATCGGGCCGGGACTCGTGGTGAATATCGGCTTCAAGGATTACTGGGGACGTGCGCGTCCCTTGCAGGTGTACGATTTCGGTGGCGGCCAACGCTACAGCCCGCCGCTCATCCCCAGCGACCAATGCGAGACGAACTGCTCCTTCGTTTCCGGACATGCATCGGGGGGGTTCTATTTTATGAGCTTCGCATTGCTGGCGCGCGGCAAACGTAAGAAGGACTGGATGCTGTATTCCATCGGACTGGGCAGCCTGTTCGGTCTGGTACGTATCGTGCAGGGAGCACATTTCCTGAGCGACGTCGTCTTCTGCGGGTTTGCGATCTACTTCACCACGCAGATACTCTACAATCTGTTCTACCCTGAGGAACCGCAGAGAGGCCCCAGAGAAGTCTCCCTGCCGGAACCTTCGGCGTAGCCAACCGAGACGTGCGCCATCCCAGCGCAGGCCGGGATCTTATCTTTCCAATCGTGCATGTTGAGACGTGAGATACCGGCCTTCGCCGGTATGTCAGCACATAGCTATGCGCCGTCGCCTTCCTTCTTGTCGCCCTGCGGCGCAGGACTCTCCGCAGGTTTCTTGTCGCCGCCAGAGGCAGCCGGTTTCGGCGGCAGAGGGGGTAATGGCGGCAACGGCGGCAGAGGCGGAAGCGCCAGCGAATCATCCTTTTTCTGTTCTTCTACTTTTTTCGGCTCATCCTTTTTGGCTTCTTCTTTCTTGTCACCCGCAGGCGCGGTAGCTGGTTTCGACACCGGCGGCAGATCGAACGGATTCTGCTTGGGCGCGTCCTTGCTCGCAGGCGCAGGGGCGGCAGGGGTGGGCGCAGCGGCGGGCTTGTCCGCAGGTTTCTCAGCCGGTTTATCCGCCGGTTTATTCGTTGGCTTCGGAGCAGGCGCTGGCGGAAGCTCCGGAAGCGCCGGTTTTGGCGGCGGCGGCGGTGGCGGGGGAGCCGGAGGCTTCGTATCCTTTGGAGGAGCGGGGGGTGCAGGCGGTTCCGCCGGCGCGGCGGCAGCCGGTTTCTCATCAGGCGCTGCTTTCTTCTTCTTGCGCGGATCGTACGGTTCCTGCGTCGGAACCACCGTCTGGGGCAACAGGCGCTTGGTGAAGAACGGATCCGCGAAGTATTTGATCTTGTTGCTCTTCACCGGAGGCTGCGATTCGATAAGCAGAATCTGCTCATCGCGCGGCAATCCGATGAC
>JADZBT010000079.1 GCA_020851915.1 Alphaproteobacteria bacterium
CATGCGGTAGACCCCCGGGCGTTCCGGCAGGTGGGCGAGGGCGTTCTGGACGATATGCGCGCCGGGTTTCATAGGCAGAAAATAATAAAATGAGCGCATTCAGTCACTTAAAAATCTATCCCCGATGCCTGTGGATAAGCCTGTTGGTAACCGGCGTTGGGATTTTTCCCAGAGAGGAAACCCGTTGCCGCGAGCCATTTGCCCATTTTTTGTGCACAGCCAGTAATTAATTGATAAACATCAATAAAAATTATAAAATAGTCGTAAATAGGCGGTTAAGAAGCGTTAACTTCGGGCCATTCCGTGCCGCAGGGAAAAAATTACCCCGCTGTGCACAAAGCGGCTTGACGGAACGATTTTTTGTTGCTAGCCGCGCCGATGTGGTTCCCAAAGTGGGGACATTCGTTCGGGAAGGCCCCTCACTCTGGCCCTCTCCCTGAGGGAGAGGGAGATTTTCTACAGGTGCAGCCCGCCGTTGAGTGCGAGGGTCTGTCCTGTAACGCTCTGTGAATTAATAATAAAATCCACTGCGCCACAGACCTCTTCCGGGCTGCTCAGGCATTTCAGGGGGGCGTGACCGGCCAGTTTCTCGAACGCGGCCTGATCCTCGAAGGGGCTGGGCAGGGTAAAGCCGGGGGCGATGGCGTTCACCCGGATGGCCGGGGCCAGCTCCTGCGCCAGCAGGGGAACGAGTGCTGCGAGGCCCGCCTTGGAGAGCGTGTAGGTCAGGAAATTCGGCGACAGGCTCCAGCCCTCGCAGCCGTCGGTGAGGTGGATGATGTTGCCGCCGGTCTGCCCGATGTCCTTCCATGCGGCGGCGAAATCGCGGCTCAGCAGCAGCGGCGCGTAGAGATTGATGTCCATGTGCGCGCCCCAGGAGTCACGGGTGAAATTCGCCAGCGCATCCCTTCCGAACACCGAAGCGTTATTGATGAGCAGCGATACCGTGCCCAATGCGTTCTGTGCCGCCGGGAATATTCGCGCCACGGCGTCGGCGTCGGCGAGATCGGCTTCGATCAGCGCGGCCTTGCGTCCCAGCGCGGCGATCTCCGCCGCAGTCCGCTCCGCGTCGGAACGCGAGCGGTGATAGTGCAGCGCGATGTTCCAGCCCTGCGCCGCCAGATGCAGCGCGATCGCGCGGCCCACGCGCTTCGCGGCGCCGGTGATGAGAGCGGTCTTTGCCGTATGTATCATAGCGCTCCTCTTTGATTTCCTCCCCCCTTGTGGGGGAGGATCAAGGTGGGGGATTTCGTAAACATTATTTTCTAAGAGACACCCTCACCATACCCTCTCCCACCAGGGGAGAGGGTTTTTAAGAGAGTCCGGAACAACTGGATTTTCATCCAAAGCTTTTGCTTATCAACCCGCGAGAAATACACTATAAGTTGGAGAAACGAAAGCGGCATCGGATTTCATGGAAACCACGTCCTATCTCCAGAGCGTCATTATATTGCTGGCTGCGTCCGTGGTCGCGGCGGCGTTCTTCCGCTATCTGCGCCTGAGCCCGGTATTGGGATACCTCATCGCGGGCGCGGCCATCGGCCCTTACGGCTTCGGCATCATCACCAATGTCCACGCCGCCAGCGCCATCGCCGAGATCGGCGTGGTGTTCCTGCTGTTCATGATCGGCCTTGAGCTTACCTGGGAGCGTTTGCAGAAATTGCGCGCCTTCGTCTTCGGCTTCGGTACGTTGCAGGTGGCGATCACCGGGCTCATCATCGGATTCGTGGTGATGGCGCTGGGCGGTACGCAGGAAGTCGCGCTCATTGTGGGCGGCGGACTCGCGCTCTCCTCCACCGCCATCGTGCTGCAGGTCAACGGCGAAACGGGCGAACGCGCCACGCAGGTGGGACGCCTGTCGCTGGCCACGCTGCTGTTGCAGGATTTTGCGGTCGTGCCGCTGCTGGTGCTCGTGCCGCTGCTGGCGAAGGGAGAATCGGTATCGCTCTGGGCTGCCGTCGCCGACGCTTCGGCCAAGGCCGCCGCCGCGCTGTTCCTTATCATTGTCGGAGGCCGCCTGCTGCTCCGTCCGCTCTTCAAGCTCATCGCCGGGACGCGTAGTTCGGAGCTTTTCGGCGCGGCCACCCTGCTGCTGGTGCTCTCCGCCGCGTGGGCTACGGAACATGCCGGGCTGTCGCTGGCGCTGGGCGCCTTCATCGCCGGGCTGATGGTGGCGGAAACCGAATTCCAGCATCAGGTAAAGGCGGATATTCTACCCTTCAAGGGCCTGTTCCTCAGCCTGTTCTTTATGACGGTCGGCATGTCGGTGAACCTTGAGCTCATCGCGCATAAATGGGAGATCATCCTCGCGCTGACGCTGGCGCTTATGCTCGGTAAGGCGGCGCTCATCATGCTGCTGGCGCGCCTGTTCCGCTTCGCGCGTGGCGCAGCCGTGCATGCCGGGCTATTGCTCGCGCAGGGCGGCGAATTCGGCTTCATCCTGTTCGGACTCGCCCGCGATCAGGGGCTGCTCGATGCGGAAACCACGCAGATGCTCCTGCTGCTGGTGTCCGCCAGCATGGCCCTCACGCCGCTGTTTGCCATCGTGGGCAAGAAGATCGGCGACCATCTGGATCGCTTCCCGCGCAGCTCCCCCGAGCAGATCGCGGAGGATAACTCCGATCTCGATCGCCACGTCATCGTCGCGGGGTACGGGCGCATGGGGCGCATGGTGGGCAGCCTGCTCACGCTGGAAAAGATCGATTATGTCGCGGTCGACCTCGATCCGCATAAGGTGACCGCAGGACGCGAGATGGGCCATCCCGTCTATTACGGCGATGCCGCGCGCGCCGACGTGCTCAAGGCCGTGGGCATCGAGCGCGCCGAGGTGCTGGTCATCACCTTCCGTGGCATGAAGCATCGCCAGAAATCGCAGACGGTTCTGAGTATCCGTCAGTCGTTCCCCTATATATGCATCCTCGCCCGCGCCGAGGACGAGACCCAGGCCGCGCTGCTGCGCGCTGCCGGCGCCGACCTCGTGGTGACGGAAACGCTGGAGGCGAGCCTCCAGCTGGGCGGCGAATTGCTCCGGGTGAAGGGCGTCGCTGACCATGAGA
>JADZBT010000080.1 GCA_020851915.1 Alphaproteobacteria bacterium
AACGTGAGCAGGATGGATACAGCCATTACGGCGATACCTATGGTGCTGTGCTCGATCGGGCGGGGATTCAGGAAGCGGCCGATGGCCTCGAACCCGATGAACAGGGCCGATCCCGTGATGAAAGCCGCCTGCGCGAACGAGGCGACGTCCTCGGCCTTGCCATGCCCGAAGCGGTGTTCCGCATCCGGTGGCTGGAGGGAGTAGCGTACCGCCACGAAGATGACCAGTGAGGAGGCGACGTCCAGCAGCGAATCCACCAGTGAGGAGAGCAGGCTGAGCGAATCTGTCTTCACCCACGCCACCAGCTTGATGACGATCAGCAGGCCTGCCACCCCGACGGAAAGCACGGAGGCCAGCTTCATCAGGCGCGCATTATGGGTGCGGGTATCCGGTGCAGGCGTGTCGAGGGGATGATGGGGGTGAAAAGATGCCATATTGTTTCTTTTTACAGGCCTTGTTGCCAGATTCCACAAAATTCGCTTCAAATGAACCGCAATATGGTGTTAGATTCGGCCATTCCTATAGCAGGAATATGGATTCACACTCAGCAACCGATGGAAAAAACCTATGTTCAAGAAGCCGATTGCCGCAAGCATGATCGCATTGATGCTCACCGCCTGTGCCTCGCCCGATGGCACGATACGCAAACAGGATACCGGCGCGCTGATGGGCGCTGTGGGTGGCGCTATCGTTGGCTCCAACGTAGGTAAGGGCAAGGGCAATATCGCGGCGATCGCAGCGGGTACGCTGCTGGGCGCGGCGCTGGGCCAGTCGATCGGCGCATCGCTCGACAGGGCCGACATGCAGTATCACGACCAGACCGCGCAGCGCGCACTGGAGAATTCGCGCTCCGGCGAGAGCCTGCCGTGGCAGAACCCGCAGTCCGGCCACTCCGGAACCATCACGCCGATCAACGTCGTGCGCGATAGCAGCGGCCAGTATTGCCGCGAGTACACGCAGACGGTCAACGTCGGCGGACGCACCGAGCAGGCATACGGCATGGCATGCCGCCAGCCGGATGGAACCTGGCGAATCCAGCAGTAGTGTAAGGGGCATCGGCCACTGACGACGGACGCGGAAGGCAATTACCAGCCCCCGAAGGGTAACCTCATGGCAGGGAAGCGCGGCCTCATCATGGGCGTCGCGAATAACAAGTCCATCGCATGGGGCATCACGCAGGCCGTGCACGCACAGGGCGCGGAACTGGCCTTTACCTTTCAGGGGGAAGCGCTGGAGAAGCGTGTGCGTCCGCTGGCGGAAAGTGTGGGCTCCACCTTCGTGCAGCCGTGTGACGTCACCGACATGGCGAGCGTCGACGCGGTGTTCACCGAAGTCGAGAAACGCTGGGGCAAGCTGGATTTCCTCGTGCATGCCATCGCCTATTCCGACAAGAATGAGCTGACCGGCAAATACGTCGATACCTCGCTCAACAACTTCCTGCTGTCGATGAATGTCTCCTGCTATTCCTTCACTGCGGTGGCCAAGCGTGCCTATCCGCTGATGAAAGATGGCGGCAGCATGGTAACGCTTACCTATCACGGTGCACAGAAGGTCATACCGCATTACAACGTCATGGGTGTGGCGAAAGCGGCGTTGGAGGCCAGCGTGCAGTATCTGGCGATGGATCTGGGCGAATTCAACGTGCGCGTGAATGCCATATCCGCAGGCCCCATCAAGACGCTGGCGGCATCCGGCATCGGCGATTTCCGCTATATCCTGAAGTGGAACGAGGCCAACGCGCCGTTGCGCCGTAATACCACCATCGGCGATGTCGGCGGGGCCGCACTCTTCCTGCTGAGCGAGCTGGGCGCGGGTACGACCGGCGAATGCCTCTATGTGGATTCCGGTTACCATGTGGTGGGCATGAAGCGCGTCGATGCGCCGGATATTACCAAGGAATAAATGTCCTATAACACCTTCGGCAGACTATTCCGTTTCACCACCTGGGGCGAAAGCCACGGAGAGGCCATCGGCTGTGTTGTGGACGGCGTTCCACCGGGTATCGCACTGTCGGAGAAGGACATCCAGCCTTACCTCGATAAGCGTAAGCCCGGCCAGTCGCGCTTCACCACGCAGCGTCAGGAAGGCGATGTGGTGAAGATACTTTCCGGCGTATTCGAGGGCAAGACCACGGGCACTCCGGTGAGCCTACTCATTCACAATGAAGACCAGCGTTCGCGCGATTACGATTCCATCAAAGATAAAGTCCGGCCCGGCCATGCGGATTATACCTACTGGCAGAAATACGGCCATTATGACTATCGCGGCAGCGGCCGCGCCTCGGCACGCGAAACGGCGATGCGCGTGGCAGCGGGCGCGGTCGCGCGCAAAATTCTGGGGAAGAATATCAGTATTCGCGGCGCATTGGTGCAGATGGGCGTGGAGTCCATCGACCGCGATAGCTGGGACTGGAAAGAAGTGAATAAAAACCCCTTCTGGTGTCCGGACAAAAAGACCGCCGCGTTGTGGGAAAAATATCTCGACTCCATCCGCAAAAAAGGCTCGTCGGTGGGCGCGGTCATCGAGGTGGTGGCGGAGGGCGTCCCGGCGGGTTGGGGCGCTCCCATCTACGGCAAACTCGACTCCGACCTCGCCAGCGCGATGATGAGTATCAACGCCGTCAAGGGCGTGGAGATCGGCGAGGGCATGAACGCCGCGACACTGATGGGACACGAGAATGCCGACGTCATGCGTATGAAAAAGGGCAAGGCGACGTTCCAGTCGAACCATGCGGGCGGGATACTGGGGGGCATCTCCAGCGGGCAGCCGGTGGTGGTGCGTTTTGCGGTGAAGCCGACCAGCTCCATCCTCATGCCGGTGAAGACGGTGGATAAGCACGGCAAGGATACCGACATCCAGACCAAGGGCCGCCATGATCCGTGCGTGGGTATCCGCGCCGTGCCGGTGGGCGAGGCCATGATGGCCTGCGTGCTGGCGGATCACATGTTGTTGCATCGCGCCCAGTGCGGGTAGAACAATGAGTGTCATCCTGCGGCGTGACCGCAGGATCTCTCTCCATCATTCAGAGATCCTGCGCCTTCGCGCAGGATGACGTGTTTTTGGGGAAGAAATATGCGTATATCCCTTCTATTATTCCTGCTGTGCGTTGTGATGGCCGCGCCCGTCGTGCAGGCTGACACGGTCAACTATGGCACGTTCACGCCGGGACAGATCACGCCCACCAAAAAAGGGCCGCCGACCATCTGGAACAGCTTCGACGGCAAGAAGCGATTGGCGCGCACTACCTTCAAGGACGATTACTACCAACTTGCGGATCGTTTCCAGCCACAACGCAATCCGCTTTATTGTGGCATCGCGAGCGCGGTCATCGTGTTGAATACGCTACGGCTGGAGAAAGGGAATATCCCAAGCCAGACGGCGCTGGAAGTGACCACACCGGAAGAGATGGGTGCGAAGACCATTCCGTTCCCCGCTTATTCCCAGGAAACATTCCTCAATGAGCAGACCGATGCCATCAAACCGCGCGACGTGGTGGAGATGAAGGCCGCCAATGCGGAGGGAAAATATGACCCCGGCCTGACGTTGCAGCAGCTGAGTGATATGCTCCACGATGCCTACGGGCTACGGGTCGAGCGGCGCAACGCTAGCTGGGAGCCGAAGGAGGGCGTAGACATCTTCCGCAATACGCTCAAGAAATTCCTTCGTGAAGAGGAGCATTTCATCATCGTGAATTTCGATGGAAAGCAACTGGGCGCGGCGACGGGCGGGCATATCTCTCCGGTTGCAGCCTATGACAAGCAATCGGATACGGTGATGATACTGGACGTCGCGGGGCATAAGAACCCGTGGTACTGGGTCACCGTGACGCAGATGTACGACGCGATGCATACGCTGGACGGCGAGCAGTATCGCGGCTACCTCATCGTGGCCGACCGTGATGAGAAAGAGTCCCGTGACGACGCGCGTTGATACATTCCTGAAACAACTGGAACACCCAAAGCTTGCGGAGATCTCGCTGGGCCTCACGCGCATCCACGCGCTGCTGGAGGCGCTCGGCAATCCGCATCATCGCCTCCCGCCGGTGGTGCATGTGGCGGGAACCAACGGCAAGGGTTCACTCATCGCCTTTTTGCGCGCGATGCTGGAAGCATCGGGCAAGCGCGTGCACGTCTATAGCTCGCCGCATCTGGTGCGCTTCAACGAGCGCATCGTGCTCGCGGGATATGAGATCGCGGATGAGGAACTGGAGGAGATCCTTGCCACCGTGCACAAGGCGGTGGAGCGCATACCCTGCACGTTCTTCGAGGCGACCACGGCGGCGGCGTTTCTGGCGTTCGCCGCGCACCCTGCGGATTTCCTTCTGCTGGAAACCGGGCTGGGTGGGCGGCTGGATGCCACCAACGTCATAGACACGCCGGTGCTGACGGCGCTTACGCCCATTTCGTACGATCACATGGAATATCTTGGCGAGAGCCTCGCGCAGATTGCTACCGAGAAAGCCGGAATACTCAAAGCGGGAGTGCCCTGCGTGGTGGGGCCGCAGACGCCTGAGGCGATGCGGGTGATAGTGGAGCGGATGCAGGCGCTCGGATGCCGGGGGCATGTATACGGCAAGGATTGGGATGTGGATGTTACCTTCGAGCTTGCGCTGAAGGGAAGCCATCAGCGCATCAATGCGAGTGCGGCGGTGATGTGCGCGCGCTTGCTGCTGCCGTCCATTACGGAGGCGGCGATCGTATCGGGATTGAAAAATGCGTACTGGCCCGCGCGGATGCAACGGCTCACCCGGGGGGCATTGGTCGAGGCATTGCCGAAAGGCGTGGAGCTGTGGCTCGACGGCGGGCATAACGCGGCAGGCGCGGAGGTCATCGCGGCGGAGGTGGAGCGGTGGGGTCTTTCGACCTATCTTATTTGCGGCATGCGGAGCGACAAGGAAGCACGGGCGTTCCTGAGCCATTTTGCCGGGAAGATTACGGAGGTAAAGGCGGTGGCGATTGCCGGGAATGCTCATGGTATGCCACCGGAGAGGCTGGCTGAAACGGCACACAGTCTGGGAATGGTCGCAAAGGTTGCGGATTCTCCGTTGGCGGCAGTGCAACAGGTGGCGCGCGAAGCGCACGGGCCGTACCGCGTTTTAATTTGCGGTTCGCTGTACCTTGCTGGTAATATACTGGCGGATAATACTTAACCGGCAGGAGTCACCATGGGCGAAGAACGGC
>JADZBT010000081.1 GCA_020851915.1 Alphaproteobacteria bacterium
CCACGGAACCGTCTTCCTGTATCAGGTCTGTAAGCTCGAGTATATCCTCGCCGACCGGCGCAGCAGACGCAGGTGCAGGTGCAGCCGCAGGAGGAGGCGGAGCATCGCCTTCATCGGCAATGATCTGCTTAATCGATTGCAGGATGTCCTCCATGGAGGGGTCTTTTTCGTCCGTCTCTGCCGTGGCCTTGGCCATGAAATTAACTCAAAACCTGCATTGATATTGTACCCGAGGCACATCCAATCCGGAATGTATCAGAGGGTTCCCCAAAACACAACTACTTCACATCCCGCGCGCTAAAACCCCAATATCTTGTATTTGACCTGTCGATAATGTGCATCGGGATCATACGCTTCCGTATCGATTTTCTGCCCCTCCGCCGTCAACTGGCCGAGCACGGCGGCGAGATCAAACACCGCCACCGCATAATCGCGCTGCGAGCGCACGAAATTCACCTGCGCCTGAAATAATTCCTGCTCGGCATCCAGCACATCGAGGGTTGTGCGTGCGCCGTATTGCTCCTCTTGCCTAACACCATCCAGCGCCACTTCCGCTGCTTTGATCGCCGCTTCGTTGGACGCGATGATCGCACGGTTGGTTTCCACGGTCTTCCATGCCTGCACCACGCTCTCCAGCAAACGATTATGGGCATCGGCCTCGCTCTGCTTGCTGCGCTCGTAATTGCTCTGCGCCTGACGTATGCGCGAATACTCCGCGCCCGACTGATAGAGGGGGATACTGACATTCATCACGACGGAGTCGTTTTCGACGTCCCCACCTCCCATGAAACTATTTCCGCTGCTCCGCTCCATCGAACCTACCACCGCCACGCTCGGCAGCAGCGACGACATGCTGGCATCCACCGCAGAATCACCCGATTTGGTGAGGAATTCCGCACGCTTGAGATCCGGGCTTCCGGCGCGCGCCAGCTGCGTGGCCTCTTCCAGAGATTTCGGCAATACCGGCATATCGAACTCGGCATTCAGATTCTCCGGCGCCTCACCCACGATGCGGACATAGGTCGCCTTGGACGTGACTAAATTCCCTTCCGCCTGCACGCGCCCGGACACCGCGACCGACAGGCGGGATTCCGCCTGAGCGACGTCTGTGCGCGTCACCTCGCCTACCGCGAAACGATCCCGCACCGCCTTCAGCTGCTCTTCGAGCACTTTCTCGTTATTCCGGCTGAAATCCAGAACGGACGTATCGCGCACGACGTCCATATAGGAGGCCACTGCGTTCAACAATACCTCCTGTTCTTTTGCCTTTAACTGCTCGCGCGCGGCGCGGACGCGATAACGATTCCCCTCAACGCGCTTCACCGTGCCGAAACCGTTGAATATCGGCTGCTGGATGGAAATATCCTTGCTCTCGGTGTCACGGGTGTTTTCCGCCGCCGAGCCGATCTGGGTACGCTGACGCCCACGATCATATCCCGCCGTTATGGTGGGGCGAAACCCGGCAACCGCCTGCGACAGGTCTTCGTCCACCGCCTCAAGATTCGAGCGCTCGGCTTTCAGTTCCGGATTGAATTCATAGGCGGCTTTCAGTGTTTCCTTCAGCGTTACCGCCTCTGCAGAGAACGGGGCTATTACACTCAGTACGCACGCTATCGCCGTACCCGTCACCAAACGCTTCATCATCGGCTATCCTCTATTTCTGCCAAAGGTTTCGATACGCATACAAAACCGAATTGTAATCTACCGGAAATTCGCCGGACGGGCTTGCCAAACCTCCGCCCGACACGCCGTAAGCGGCGCTCTTGCCTCTCGGTTGTTGCCAAAATGAAACAAGCGGAACCCAGCTAAGAAACCAAATCCCGGGCGCTTGCCGAACCCCGGCAATACGCGCGGCGCGGTATCGCACACCGAATGGTAGGAATGATACACTCCCGAGCGGCGGATCACCGATACATGCCCCACCCCGGACTCCGAAAGCACCGCCACCAGCCGCCCGCCGTCGCGGAGCTGATCCGTAATGGCCTCCGGCAATTCTTCCGCGCCACCATTGATGAAAATGACGTCGTAGGGCTTCTCCTGCGCGTACCCGTCCGCAAGTCCGCCGATGGTGATATTCACATTGTGTATCCCAAGCTCCTTCAGCGTCGCGTTCGCCTTGGACGCCAGCATCTCATCTTCCTCGATCGCATAGACCTCGCGCGCCAGCTTCGCCAGCACCGCGCAGGCGTAGCCGCGCTCCGCGCCCACCACCAGCACCTTGTCGGAAGGCCGCACGTCCGCCGACTGGATCATCCGCGCCAGTATCATGGGTTCCAGTATGACGCGACCGCTATTCCCGGGAAGCGGGAGGTCGCCGTCCACATAGGCCACCGGATGATACGCAGCCGGAACGAATTTCTCACGCGGCAGCGACGCCAGCGCCTCGACCAGACGAGGCTCAGTGACGTGATTGGTAAGCACCTGATTGTCCAGCATGTTCTGGCGACTTAATGCATTAAGGCTCATGGGGATATTCCTTGCCGTGACGGGATTTCAGGCCCTCAGTTCTAGGGGGTAGGAAATGGCTTGTCAAATATGCCTTATATTTAACAATTCTGTAACTATCGTCCTGTAGAATGGCGTCACTGTGAGAATTTCAACGTCCCGCACGCGGAAACGTCCCGCGTTCGGTGGGAGAATACAGGGAGATATAAAATGGGCGACGGAACAGAAAACACTACCCCACCACCGGACATCACGGATGCACCCCTCCCACCGCAAACCTATGAGTACATTATTGAGGTACTTCAGGCGTGGTATGACAAAGAAAAGTTTGGATATTTTGGGCCAGATGTCCCGCCGGCCTCTATGCAACACCAATGGAACCTCATTGTAATAGCGCATGATCAGGGAACACTTACCACCGACATGCTGCTGTCGATAATAGATACGATCGAAACTCCGGAGGCAAAACAGCAATTCATCGACAAGCTATTAAAATACGATGATTTGAAACTTGGCGAAGATAATAGCATTACTGACGGCACTACGCCGCAGGGAGGCAATCAGACCTACTCAGGAGAAGTGCAGGTATTTCTGAATAGATTAGCCCGCGAATCGACAAATGTTTCGGGCCTGACCGATTTCTTTACCGGCACGAATTATGGCGACGACGTCATAATCGCTCTCGAAAAGGGCCTATTGAGTAACGCCATCGCAAAAGGAGATATAGCGAGTATATCCGCGCTGGCAGACAGTACCCCCATGTTCTACTTTGACGGCATAGAGGCCGAACTCGCTAATACGCCTTGGGCAGCCGAGATCTTTACCCGGGCATATATCAGAGAGGGAAATTTTACCTCCATTTCCAAAATGCTGGAGGCAAACCCAGCTCTGATAAGCACTATCGGGGATGAAACAATAGCGGATGACAGTAAGTTTCTTCATGTAATTATTGATCAGACGTTGATACCCAAGAGAAATACAACCTATCCAGAAATGTTAGCAAATGCGAACAAAGTGGAAGCCAACCTGCAGGCCGCGCTCGACTGCAATCCCAGCGCAATGGTGACGTTGCTCAATCTGCAACAAATGGGAGTCCTCAGTGATCCAAAGGCGGTAGAAGAGCTCGTGGTGGATGCTCAAGGCAATCTGCCCGACAATAGAATGCCGTCCTGCCCGGTCCTAGTTAAGTAGTGTGATCGCCGATCACAACCCCATCAGGCTGTTCGCAAAGTCGGACGCATCGAACGGCTTGAGGTCGTCGATGCCCTCGCCCACGCCGATGGCGTGTATCGGCAGGCCGAATTCTCTCGCAAGCGCGACCACGACACCGCCCTTCGCCGTGCCATCGAGCTTGGTGACGACCAAGCCAGTCACGCCCGCTTTATCGCGAAAAGCTTTGACCTGACTGTGGGCGTTCTGGCCGGTGGTGGCGTCGAGTATCTGCACCACCGCATGCGGCGCGGAGTCATCGAGCTTTTTTATCACGCGGGTGATCTTTTCCAGCTCGGCCATCAGGTTCTTGTCGTTCTGCAGACGCCCGCCGGTATCGACCAGCACGATGTCCGCACCCGATGCGCGCGCATGCTCAATGGCCTGATAAGCCACGCTCGCAGGATCGCCCTTCTCCACGCCGGAGATGACCTCGCAGCCGACGCGCCCTCCCCATACCTTCAACTGCTCCACCGCCGCCGCGCGGAAGGTGTCACCCGCCGCCAGCAGCACCGACCAACCGCTATCCATCAGAAATTTTGCCATCTTGCCGATGGTCGTCGTCTTGCCGTTGCCGTTGACGCCCACCACCAACACCACGAACGGTTTATGGGAAGTGTCCACATCCACCGGCACGGCGACCGGGGCCAGCAGCGCGGCGATGTCCGTGGCCAGAACCTTGCGGACTTCCTCGGCGCTTATCTCTTTATCGAAGCGTTCCTTGCGGAGTTTTTCGACCAGCATGGCCGACGTCTGCACACCCATGTCGGAGGCGATGAGCAATTCCTCCAGTTCCTCCAGCATGGCATCGTCGAGTTTGCGGCGCGTAAAAATATCGCCGATGCCCTGAGTAATTTTGGCAGAGCTTTTGGACAGGCCAGACTTGAGGCGCTCAAACCAGCTCATGCGGTGACGCCGCCGTATAGCTGCTTCGCATCGGCACGGTGTATGGTGGCCGACAGCACCGTGCCCGGAATGGCGGGAACATCCAGCACCACGGGCGCGAAATGTTCGGTGCGGCCCAGCATCTCTTTTTCCACCAGCACCTGCTCCACGCGTCCCACGCGGGAGTCGAGATAGCGCACAAGCTGCTGCTCGCCTGCGGCCCGCAGCCGCGCCGCACGCTCCTTGCGAAGCTCCTTCGGAACCTGCGGCATGCGCGCCGCCGGAGTGCCCGGACGTGCGGAATAGGGGAATACATGGAGATAGGTCAGCCCGGCATCCTCAACGATGGCAAGGGTATTCGCGAACATCTCCTCGCTCTCGGTCGGGAAACCGGCGATGATGTCGGCGCCGAACACCACGTCGGGACGCGCCTTGCGTACATGGGCGCAGAAATCGAGGATGTCCTGACGCAGATGGCGGCGCTTCATGCGCTTCAGCACCATATCGTCGCCTGCTTGCAGACTGATGTGGATGTGCGGCATCAGGCGCGGTTCCTCGGCTACCAGCGCGTAGAATGCTTCATCCGCTTCAATGGCATCGATGGAAGACAGGCGCAGGCGCGGCAGTTCCGGAACCAATTTGAGGATACGGCGCATGAGGTCGGTGAGCGTCGGCTGGCCGGGAAGATCCTTGCCGTAATCGGTGATGTCCACGCCGGTGATGACGACCTCTTTGTAGCCGCTCTCTACCAACGCACGCACCTGCGATACCACCTCACCCGCCGGTACGCTGCGGCTGTTACCGCGTCCATAAGGGATGATGCAGAAGGTGCAGCGGTGATTGCAGCCGTTCTGCACCTGCACGAATGCGCGTGCGCGGCCTTCGAGGCCGGCGACCAGATGCGAGGCGGTTTCCTTCACCGACATGATGTCGTTGACCTGGATCTTCTCGTCGCCGGATATATCGAAACGGAGATTCTGGAAGGTATCCGCTTTCAGCTTTTCTTCGTTGCCGATGACGTGATCGACCTCCGGCATCCCGGCATATTTCTCCGGGGATATTTGCGCGCCGCAGCCGGTGACGATGATGGTCGCACCGGGCCGCTCGCGGCGGAGCTTGCGTATCGCCTGACGCGCCTGCCGCTCGGCCTCGGCGGTGACGGCGCAGGTGTTCACCACCACTGCATCGTCAAGGCCGCTCGCGGATAAATGGCCGCGCATCACCTCGCTCTCGTAGGTGTTCAGCCGGCAGCCGAATGTGATGATGTCGTTCTTCATATTTTTAGAGTCTAGAGTTCAGAGTCCAGTGAAGAGCAGAAATGTTTAACTGGACTCTGGACTCTAACTACTAAACTTCCACCGTTCCTTCGAAACTCAGCGCCACGGGGCCGGTCATCAACACGTGGCCATCCGTTTCGCGCCAGCGGATTTCTAGGTCACCTCCGGGCAAATGTACAGTGTTTTCGCGGGGTGCAAGCCCCCGGCGATGCGCCGCCACCGCCGCCGCGCAGGCCGCAGTGCCACAGGCCAGCGTTTCTCCGACGCCGCGCTCCCATACGCGCAGAAACAGCCTTCCGCCCTCGCTTACGCGTGCTATAGTAATGTTACACTGTGCAGGAAACAGGGGGTGATGCTCCAGTTTCGGGCCCAATGCGGCAAGATCGACGGCATCCGTATCGTTCACGAAAAAGATGGCGTGCGGGTTGCCCATCCCTACCGCAACAGGGTTGGACAGCGGCCCTTCGGCGATGGGAAGCGATAGGGTATCCATGGCTTTTGCCAGTGGAATATCCTGCCAGTCGAGCTTCGCTTCGCCCATATCCACCGTGATACGACCATCCGATTCACGGCGACAGGACAGCAGTCCGGCTCTGGTCGCAATAGAGGATTCCGTCCCGCCGGACTCCTGCATGATGAGAGAAGCCACGCAGCGCGAGGCATTGCCGCAAGCCCCTACCTCGCTCCCGTCGGCATTATAGATACGCATGAAGGTGTCTGCGGCAGGTGAAGGCTCCATCACCACCAGCTGGTCGCAGCCGATGCCACGCCGACGATCGGAGAGATGGCGGACGGCATCCACGGAAAGCGCCAGCGGCTGCTTACGGCCATCGAAGACAACAAAATCGTTGCCCAGCCCGTGCATCTTGCGAAAGGGAATCCGCAGCATTGAATGAGTTACGGGTATTCCGGCAGGCTCTGCACCGCCCAGTCCGGCATCACGGCGGGATCAATGCCGAACACCTCGATCACCAGCGTGTAGGTGATGCCCGTGATGACCAGCACCGACAGGATGTTGATGATAAGCCCGGCCTTCAGCATCTGCGACATGCGGATGTAGCCGCTACCGAACACCATCGCATTGGGCGGCGTGCCCACCGGCATCATGAACGCGTAACTCGCCGCGATCGTCGCCGGTATCATCAGCAGCATGGGATTGATGCCGAACCCGACCGCGATCGCCGCCACCACCGGCAGGAAGGTCGTCGCCGCCGCCGTGTTGCTCATCACCTCGGTGATCATCACCATCAGGAGCGTCACCAGCATCACCAGTTGCCAGGTGGAAAGCTGCACCACGCCCGCAAATTCATTACCCAACCAGAGGTCGAGGTGGCTGTAGGTGATAGCTCCGGCAAGGCTCAGGCCGCCGCCGAACAGCAGCAACACGCCCCACGGAAGCTTCTCCGCCTGCTTCCAGCTCAGCACGAATGTGCCCTTTTTCAAATCCACGGGAGTCAGGAACAGAAGTAACGCGCCGATGACCGCTATGCTGGCGTCGTTGATGTCCGCCGAGGGGAACATCTCCGACAACGGCGCATTGAATATCCACAAGCCCGCCACCAGCAGGAAAATAAGCGCGATACGCACTTCGCCCGCCGACATCGGCCCCAGTTTGGCCAGCTCGTTGGAAATGAGATCCGACGAGCTTTTCAGCGCCCCCAGATGGCTGCGGACTAATATTTTTACCAGCACCACCCAGGTCACAAACACCATCGCCAGCGAAATCGGGACACCAACATACATCCACTGGGCAAAGCCGATCTCGACACCGTACAGCTGCTCCATGAATCCCTTGAACACCGCATTGGTCGGCGTGCCGATGAGCGTCCCCACACCGCCGATGCTCGCGGCATAGGCCAGTCCCAGCATCATGGCCGTCGCGAACTGATGTGCGTTTTTGTCATCCGATTCGGTACGGCTCTCGCGCAACAGCAACCTTACGATGGACAGGCTGACCGGCATCATCAGCGCCACCGTCGCCGTGTTACTCGTCCACATGCTGATAAGCGCCGTCGCCAGCATGAATCCGCCGATGATGCGATCCGCGCCCGTTCCCATCCAGCGCACGATGTTCAACGCGATGCGCGAATGCAGATGCCAGCGCTCCATGGCCATCGCCAGCATGAATCCGCCCATGAACAGGAATATCACCGGGCTGGCATAAGGCGCGGCCGCGTGCTTCATGTCGAATACGCCTAGCAACGGGAAGGCTATCAGCGGTATCAATGCGGTCACCGCGAGAGAGATCGCCTCTGTCGCCCACCAGACGACCATCAGCGCCAGCACCGCGCATACCTTCCAAGCTTCCGCCGACATCCCTTCCGGGGCAGGCAACCACAGCAGCAACAAAAACAACGCCAGCCCGCCGACCAACGCGCCTGATTTCCAACGGCCATAGGACTGGGATACCTGAGGAAGTCCCTTCAGCGAGCTTTCGGTCTCTTCTACCATTGTACGCCTATTCTGTTACTACCGGACTGACGGGGCTGAGGGTATAATAACTGAAAACAATTCACAAGCGCATTATCTGTGCTATGTTCCGCGCCCCGAAACGTAAAAAACACAGCCTAAGGAGCAGTAACCGCTTATGAATCTGGATCGCATACCCGTAGGAAAAAACCCGCCGTGGGATGTCAACGTCATCGTGGAAGTGCCGATGGGATCGGAACCGGTGAAATATGAATTGGATAAAGACTCCGGCGCGCTGTTCGTGGATCGCCTGCTGCATACGTCCATGCATTACCCATGCAACTACGGCTTCATTCCGCATACGCTTTCGGAAGATGGCGACCCCACCGACGTGCTGATCGTCGGTCGCCGCCCCCTGATACCGGGATGCGTAGTAGGCGTACGCCCCATCGGCGTGCTGATGATGCAGGATGACAAAGGAAATGACGAAAAGATACTGGCGGTTCCCGCCACGAGGCTGCACCCCTTTTACGATCAGGTGGAGTCCTACAAGGAATTGCCAGAGATATTACTCGACCAGATATTCCACTTCTTCCAGCATTATAAAGATCTGGAAAAAGGCAAATGGGTGAAGGTAGAAGGCTGGAAAGATGCGCCTTACGCAGCGGAGCTTATCGAGAAAGCCATCGAGCGCCAGAAAAGCGCCGCCTAAGACATTGGGTTTCCTAAAAGAAGGTTGCATCGCCCACTGTCTTCTGGCATCTTTCGCCCGACGCAGCGCAAGTGGCTGTGCATTAACGATAATTATATCAGGGAGTTATTAATGTCCGATATACAGTGGCTTATCATCTCGTATGGCCTGTTCGCGCTGCTTTACGGCGCATTGATGAGCAGATCCATTCTGGACGCGCCAACCGGAACCAAAAAGATGCAGGAGATCGCAGCTGCCATTCAGGAAGGCGCATCAGCCTACCTGAACCGCCAGTATCGCACCATCGGAGTCGTCGGCATCGCGATATTCGCCCTGCTCGGCTGGAAACTTGGTTGGCATGTCGGAGGCGGATTCCTGATCGGCGGCGTGCTGTCCGGAATCACCGGCTATATCGGCATGAATATTTCCGTGCGCGCAAACGTACGCACCACGGAAGCCGCGCGTTCGTCGGGGCTGGCGGGGGCGCTCTCCATCGCGTTCCGCTCCGGTGCCGTTACCGGCATGCTGGTGGTAGGACTCGGGCTACTGGGAGTGGCGGGATATTATTTCTGGCTGCGTCATGCGGGCCATGATGTCCGCAGCATCCTCGAAGCACTGGTTGCACTCAGCTTCGGCGCGTCGCTGATCTCCATCTTCGCACGTCTGGGCGGCGGTATCTTCACCAAAGGCGCCGACGTCGGCGCGGATCTGGTGGGCAAGGTTGAGGCCGGAATCCCCGAGGACGACCCCCGTAACCCCGCCGTGATCGCCGACAACGTGGGCGACAACGTAGGTGACTGTGCGGGTATGGCCGCCGACCTGTTCGAAACGTACGCGGTCACCATGGTGGCCACCATGTTGCTGAGCGCCATCTACTTCACTGGCGAAACGCAGGAAATCATGATGATGTACCCGCTGTTGATCGGCGCGGTATGCATCGTGACCTCCGTACTCGGCACGTTTTTCGTGCGTCTTGGCAAAAGCCAGAACATCATGGGGGCCCTGTATAAGGGATTGGTTGCTACCGCCATCTTCTCGGCGGTGGGTATCACCTTCGCCACCGACAAGCTGGTGGGGCTGGACGCCGAATTCATCACCGGCACTACCCAGTTCAGCGGCATGCAGTTGTTGTATTGCTCGATGGTGGGACTGGTGACCACGGGACTTCTGGTATGGATCACCGAATACTACACCTCCACCAGCTATCGCCCGGTGCGTAGCGTAGCGAAGGCCTCCACGACCGGCCACGGGACCAACGTGATTCAGGGTCTTGCGGTATCCATGGAAGCCACCGCGCTTCCGGTCATCGTCATTTCGGCAGCCATCGTATTCTCGTATCTTCACTGCGGAATGTTCGGTATCGGCGTTGCGGCCATGACCATGCTGGCGCTGGCGGGAATGATCGTAGCGCTGGATGCCTACGGCCCGGTCACCGATAACGCCGGCGGTATCGCGGAAATGTCCGAGTTACCGGAAAAAGTCCGCGAGATCACCGACGCACTGGATGCGGTCGGCAACACCACCAAAGCCGTGACCAAAGGCTACGCCATCGGCTCGGCGGGACTTGCCGCACTGGTGTTGTTCACCGCCTACACCGAGGATCTGGAACATTACTTCCCCGATCTGAATGTGCAGTTCCTCTTGCAGGATCCGTATGTGGTGGTCGGACTCTTCGTCGGCGGATTGCTGCCCTACCTCTTCGGCGCGCTCAGCATGATGGCCGTAGGCCGTGCAGCGGGATCCGTAGTGGTGGAGGTGCGTCGCCAGTTCAAAGAGATCAAGGGCATCATGCAGGGCAAGGCCAAACCGGAATACGGCAAGGCAGTGGATCTGCTCACCAAAGCCGCCATCCGCGAGATGGTGATCCCCTCTCTGCTTCCGATCGTGGTTCCCATCGCGCTGTACTTCGTGATAAACG
The DNA here is from genome assembly GCA_020851915.1 of Alphaproteobacteria bacterium. Lineage (GTDB taxonomy): Bacteria > Pseudomonadota > Alphaproteobacteria > Rickettsiales > RI-342 > JADZBT01. The sequence continues at coordinate 10,835 of JADZBT010000081.1, forward strand.
CCATCGCCGGACAGGAAGCCGCATTCTCGGCACTGGGCGCATTGCTTCTGGGAATCATCGTCACGGGTATATTCCTGGCGCTTTCCATGACCTCCGGCGGCGGTGCATGGGATAACGCCAAGAAGTACATCGAGGACGGGCATCATGGCGGCAAAGGTTCCGACGCACACAAGGCGGCGGTGACCGGCGATACCGTTGGCGATCCGTATAAGGATACGTCGGGGCCCGCCATCAACCCGCTCATCAAGATAGCGAATATTGTGGCGATCCTGCTGCTCGCTATCGTCGCGCATTAATCAGCGGCGGCATAAAGCACCGCTTCGGCGGCGCGTCTGCGGATAAGGCCGGGGAGCTTCTTGCCCCCGGCCCATATCCATCTCCTGAACTCGTCCGGCACGTCGGCATGCTCGCTGCGGTTTACTTTTCTCCGCAAGGTGGAGCGTTGCAATGCTCCCGCTCCCAGATTGTAAGTAAATGAGACCAGCGCATCGAACTGACGATCCGAAAGCGGCACGGTGATCTGCCGCAACACCGCCTGCTCTGCCCGCCGCACATCATGCTGCAACAGCAGCAGCGCCTCTTCCTCGTTAAGATACATTTCATCCTCCGGGCCACGCACCACATGCCCGTAACCTACGGTGAGGTATCCTGCCGGACACAGGTACGGCGTAGCGGAATATCCCTCGAAACGACGGATCAGCGCGAGCCCGGACTCCGTGATATGCCGCATTACTTACCCATACGCAGCTTATGCATCGCCCGCTGGCCGAAATAGAAGCTGATGATGCCCGCGAATATCGCCTGATCTTCCTCGTTCCACAGCATGGAGAGCGTTCCTGCCATCTCGTATTGCATCAATTTCACCACGGCATAGAGCAGGAAGAACGCATACGCCAATACCGGACGCACCGTGCCGTTGAGCGCATCCACCCAATGAATTCCCACTTTGTAGGTTTTATATATCGCCTGACTTTCGGTGATCCCCGCCTGCGTCTGGATCTCTTCCATCCGCTGCATGTACCCCATCCGCTGCATCTCCACCTGTTTATCGAGGATCGCCAGTTCGTGCTTCCGGTCGTCACGCTCCCGGAATAGCTTGAGTATGTCGGGAAAGGCCGCCCCCAGAAATCCGATGAGTGACCCCAACAACGTGATCATACGAACCTCTTTCCCATCAGGATGATCAATTCGAACACCATCCCTCCCAGCGACAGGATCAAGGTACTGAGCATCCACCACAGCACGCGCTCGATACGGTCGAGCCGTTGTTCCAGCGCCTTATACCGCTCGGTGCATATGGCCACATGCACCTCCAGATGACTGGATTCCTGATCATTTGCCATAGGTTCCTCCGGTGAAAGGATAAGGGGACGATGCCCGGCATCGCGACATTCCAGACGCATGGTTACCAGATCCATGGGCCGTGCGGCTTGAGGTATTGGATGGTGGTGCGAACCACGCCCGCGCTGAAGCTCGCCCCGCCGCCCACAGCGGTAAGGCGGATAGCGGTATCTGCATACTAAGCGATCGGATTGCCGCTCATGCCGACGCTGGTGGAATCAAGCGCCGTTCCTATGCCCGTGCCATAGCGTCCGGTATCGCCGCTCACCCCGACATTGAACGAGGTGCATCCGGTGATGGCCGTAATAACGCGTACATTGACGGCGATCACCAGCCCGCGATCCGGGATCGTGATGGTGCTGTCGGTATATGCGCCGGAGAGCGTCACATCCTGCGTCTTATGGCCGATACGGAGATATTCGCCGTTCTCCTTGAGCAGCAACCCCTCCGGCGTCCATGCGGAACCGTCATAGAGATAATATTCATCCGCCGTTTCGTTCCACAACCGCAATCGCTTGAACGGCGCGACGAAGAACCATCCACCCGTGCCGGTGGCTTGCGCGATCTGGTTATTCTTCCCTACCCACGCGCCGGTCGGTGATGTGCCCACCACCCAGCACTGCCCAGCCGTCGGACTTCCGGGAGGGGTATTGGTCCCGACCTCTTCCACGGCGGCATGCAACAATATGTCCAGCATGGTGAGTGCATCGTTATGGGTGACTTCTTTTTGCGCCTGCGATTGCACGATATAGGGCAGCAGCAGCCGTCCGGTGGTATTGGTCATCGGTGATTCCTTACAGATTGAGATTAATGATCAGACCGTGGCGATTCCCGCGTATCCCCGGCCCACAACGGCAGAGAGTTGATACACCCGCACGCTCACACTGCTTTGCACGCTGCCGAAATCGGCCACCTGTTGCGCGGCACTGTAGGATGCCTGCGCGGAGGCAAGGCCGGAAAGCGTCCGCACAACATCCGTTCCGTCGAGAATATCCACCTCGTATGCTTCGCTTTCTTCGTGAAGCGGCACATCCACATTATCGCGCCACTCCCCGCCGATACGGGTACGGCGCATCCACGCAAGGGTAAGATTCCCGCTGCCGTCGCGCGCACCGGAGATATGCACCGGCGCATAGGGCGTGAGCGCCACTCCCGTATACGCAAAAGACTGTGCCTGCGTACTGCCCAGCGTCGCCCCCACCGTCACCGGCTTGTAGCTGCGCGACAACCCGATGATGCCGTTGGGAATGTTCTCCCTCCGCAGACTGGCATTCAGCAACACGAAGCGTTCTCCGGCCGTGTGCCCGCCCGTCGCATGTTCCGTACCCAACCTCCCGCGCAGCAAACCACTCAGCGCATATTGATGCGAATCCACCAGCGTCGCGGCACGGAACTGGAACACTTCATCGCCCAGCAGGGCGAGATTGGCCCCATTCAGCATGGCAAGCGTGGACACGGATTCCAGCTCGCCCGCAAGCAACGACACCGTGACCGTGGAAGTTTCATCAAATATCGCCACCGGCCCATCATCCAGCGCATCGATAGCATTTCCGATAACCGCCGCAGTATCGATGGAACTGAGCAGGCTGTAGGATGTGCCACCGTCATCCGAGCGATACAACACCACACCCGGCCAGTTTCCCGCCACACCGCACGCGGCAAAGCGTACGGGTGCAGCGGTGGGACTATCCGCCGGGAGGGCCGGTATATCGAGTATCTCCAGCCGCGGTTTGCCGATCGCCTTGGCCGGTTTTGTAAGTGTTCCGGCCTCTCCCGGCGGGGTATAGAAATCATACACCGACACATCCTCGGCTATTCCCTCCACCCGCAGCATGCCCGGAGCCACCAGTTGCGTAGACGTGATACGCAGCGTATGCGTGGCACTATCCGTTGCCACCGACACCACGTCCGCAGGCTCCAGAAACGCATAGCGCATCGGCAGGCCGAACTGGTAGCGGGTGCGTTCCATCCATGCGTTATAAAGCGCCACTTCTGCGACGGTCTTGGCCTCCTGATCGGCGAACACGATAGGCAGGCTGAGCGTCACAGTCTCTTCCGTATTGGCCACGCCGCGCTGCGAGAGCTGGCCTCCGGGCTGGTAATCGCGCGCGCGGTTGATGTAGAGCACATCGATACGCTGCGGCAATTCGATCTCCTGCACGCGGCTGATGGCAAACCGTTCTCCATCCCGCGATGGCACTAGTTCATCGTCCTCCACACCCGCAACTTCGCTTCCCCCACGTGGAACGAATTTCAGCACATGGTCGGACTCCACCGCATCGAAGAAATATCCCGCCTGCAACTGCTCGATGGCCTGCCGCGCCGTGATCTTATCGGTCAGCACATAGCCCGCTACCAGATCCGTGAGCGCGGATACGTCATAATCCGTCGGCACGAGCCCCGCACGTTCGCACAGGTCAGCGACGATTGCCGCCAGCGATGAGATTCCCAGCTTACCCTGCACCCAATGCCCCGTCTTCCAGACCGCGCCGTCCGCCCACACATCGAGCAGATCGGGCCAGTAGGGGAAAGGCCGCGCATCCCACGTCCAGAGAAACTTGCGCTCAATCATGCCGGAACCGTCCCACTGCATTTCCGTCGCGGTGATACCCAGCCGCTGCGCGCGGAAATCCACCCTCCCCCGTGAATGATGTGGGAACGCCCCATCAAAACTGGTGGGGTCGTAAAATACATTGGGTTGGTTGGTCGCCCCATCGACGCTCGGAAAACCATATTCCGTGAACCAGATCTTTTTCGATTCCGGAACCCATGCGGTCGTCGAGCTATCGGGATTCACATGGTTGTGCGTCCACCACCATGCGATATTTTTCCACGCATAGGCCGCCGCAAGACTCGCCTGTGTGGTGCGCGCTTCGTCGGTGTAATACCAGTCATACCCCTCGCCGGAGGTCCAACCGTCAATGGCCGCCTGCACGTCATACCCATTCTGCGGCGCATCGGTGAGCGGGAAATACGCATCAATACCGATGAGATCAATATCCGGCGATGCCCAGAGCGGATCGAGATGATACCATCCTCCCTCCGCATGGTGATACTCCGTCCAGTCCGCGCCATAGGTAAGTTTCGTGCCCGCCCCCATGATGGATTTCACCGAGGCCGCAAGACTTACCAGCTCATCCACCGCCGGATAACTGCCGGGCGCATCCGTCACCTTGGTAAGCCCGATCAATTCCGAGCCAATGGCAAATGCCTCCACCCGTCCTTCCACCAGCGTCGCATAATGGGTGATGAAGTCGTTATATCCATTTGTCTTGGTGAAGAAGTCCGCAACCTCGCTGGCGCTGCCCGTAACATGGCCACGCCATGGCTTATCCGTCACATCCATCAGCATCATGGGATAGAACATGACGCTATATCCCCGCGCACTCAGCTCATCGAGCAGCCGCAGGATGGATTCATCATCGGGCGTACCGCCATAACGCGGGCTATCGCCCTCGATGGTGATCTGGTGCGCGCTGGAACGCGTATAGGAACCCACCGACCATTCCTCAGGAGTGGTCGTGGCTCCCTCCTTGAATTCTACGCCGGGAAATACCTCGCAATCACCCGCATCGAGGCTCGTCCCGAACCAGTTGCAGACCACGCTCACCCATTCAAGATTCGGGAAGGTTTCCGCCAGTTGGTCAAGCGCCAGCAGTACATTCGCCTGACCGGTATGGCTATGCCGGTTGATGACGAGCTGCTCGCCCTGCTGCGCCCATTCGCTACCGGCCTGCTGCCCCATGATCTTATGCTGCACCTCGGTGTCGTATACGAATTCACCGGAACCGGGAATGAGCGTGATGGCAGTCACCATCTCCTCCACCGACTGCCCGCCGGATGCCGCCGCCAGTACCTTTTTCTTCACCTCGAAGGTGAAATTGGGAATACGGTTGCCGAACGCCTCCAGCGGGAAATCCTCGATGACCACATAGGCCAGTCCGCGATAGGCAGGGGTTTTGTCCACCCCCTCGAATCCCTCGATAAGCGCATCCGGCATCTGCGTGTCGTCGCCTTTATAGACGCGGTATGTCCCTTGCGAGAGATCGAGCAGCTTCGCATCCGCCCACACACGCAGTATCTCATCGATCGGCCCCTCGCAGATGCCTACGGCAAGGCTGATGGCATAGCTATAGGTCGTCGTGCTCTGGCTAACCCTTCCGCCGCCACCTTTGCCGCCGCCGACCGTGCTGCTGGAGGTATGCGCCGTTTCCGCGATAGGCCGCGACCAGATGATATTCCCCGCGATACGCAACGTACCGTAGGCGATAGGTATCATCTTGCCATAAGTGGAGCTTTGCACTGCAAGCTCCGATAATCTCGGCCCCTGCCGGGACGTGGATTTCCCGAACAACGCGCCATCGAGCGCACCGCCGATCACCCGTGCAGCGGTCACCGCTGCGGCGCGCGCGAATGGCGAGGCGATACCGGTGGCGAGAGTACTTGCAGCAGCGGTAAGTGCGATGGTTGCCATGGAATGGATGCCCTGTGTATTTATGTTTCAGAAAAAATATTTGTTGCGCCGCCGCACGCCGAAGCGCCTGCTTTCTCATTTGAAAAGCATGCTGCAATGCGCCAAAACCCGCAGAATTCCTAGCCCGCAGGAGAGTGATTAACCATTGGTTAATGAATTGCTGTTATTCTAAGGATGAAGGAAAAGTTTTCTCCAGTGTGGAGAGTGGAGTATGGGAAACAGGTTGGTTCGATTATTTTCTGCGTTATGCCTTGCTGCTTTATGTAGCGCATGCAGTTGCTTAGAGTACGCTCCTCCGGCGAAGAGCGCCTTTTACTCAGATAGCGAAAAGCCGACCTATTCGAGTTCGAGGGGTTTCAAGCCGCTGGGAACCCTGTTCATACTCAACAAGAGTACCCCGAACAAAGAATACACGGCCATCACACTTTCCCGCAAAGGCGGCGTGTATAAAGCGACCGCTCCGCTGTTCTCCGCCGACGACGAGATCCCTGTGAACATGTCGATCTCTGCGGGTCGTCATGGCGCAATGGCCGGTCTTGAAGTCACGTTCCGCTTCTAAACACCGCTACCAACCGCTTCTTCCACGCATCGGTGAAGCCATGCTCCGCCACTTTGCGTATCTGCGCGTAGGAATGGATAAGTCCCGCATCGCTGATGATCGCCACATGCTGCGGATTCGCATCGAACATGAATAATCCGACATCGCCGGGCCGGAGCTGTGACTCCGTCACCCGTTGCAGATGCACTCCCAATATCGACCGGAACGCCTCTCCGTCCGGAGAACGTCCATAATCCGTCCGGTCATACTCCGTCAGCGGCCTGCCGCTTTCAGTAGAACGCAGATCCAGCTCCCGCGCCACTCCCATCAATAATCCCAGACAATCGCACCCTCCCGGATGCGTTGTCGTCTTTTTCAACCGCCCCTGATGCTGAAATCGCGTACCGACCCAGCTCCGCGCCTGCATCACAATATCCACCGCCTCTACCATTCCGAGCGTGTCCCGGCGGTTTCAAGCATGCGGTCGATACCCGGCACATGCGGCTCGCCACGAAAATTCACCGCATTGCTGAAACGACCGATACAAGTCCCAAGCGTCTTGTCACACCCCGCCTCGATACTGTAATCATCGCCAATGCCGATAGCATACGGCATAGGAAGCACCAGCGTGATCCGGCCACTGCTGAATTGTTTTACCTCCATGCTCAACCCTTCGTTATCGCCACTGGTGAACGTGACTTTCCCAAAATCGAAATACCCGTCTGCCTCTGTGCGCGCGGTATCCACGAATATCTGATTACTGGTCACCGAGGTCACGCTACCGGTTTCGGTATGGCTTCCCATATCCACCCCGCAGCGCCCATCGCCCAGCTTTGCGCGGCAGAGCGGTGAATAGAGCGCCCCCAGCGTCTGCGAGAGCCGTTGCGCGAGTCCCCTCACCTCCGCCACGAACTGGCCGCCCTTCAGCGTGACCTCCCCCAGATTCCCGCGCCGCAGCTTCAGCGCCCCCTGTGAGAGATCCGCATAATTGACCATGAATATCTCGATCTCCGCGAAATCATACAGACCCGCCATGACGTCCTCCTCGGCGATGGCGTCCGCATCCAGTACTCCCTCAAGCTCCAGATTATCCACCGCGAGATCGGCGCTGGTATGCACGGCGCTGGGCGTGAATCCCGCCGATGCCAGATAATTCACCGACTCAAAAAGAAGATGCTCCGTATGGTCAGTGAATCCCAGCACCGTGCTATCGGTACGCGTGAGTTTCCAACAGGTAGCGAGCGTAGTGACCTCACCCGCAAGATGTCCCTGCAACGCAGCGCTTATGCTTTTCA
>JADZBT010000082.1 GCA_020851915.1 Alphaproteobacteria bacterium
AGTAATCGCAGATCAGCACGCTGCGGTGAATACGTTCCCGGGTCTTGTACACACCGCCCGTCACACCATGGGAGTTGGTTCTACCTGAAGCCGGTGAGCTGACCGCAAGGAGGCAGCCGTCCACGGTAGGGTCAGTGACTGGGGTGAAGTCGTAACAAGGTAGCCGTAGGGGAACCTGCGGCTGGATTACCTCCTTTCTAAGGATACTCATCATCATCCTCGATTCTTTTTCATATCCAGATGTCATTCTACTTGGATAAAAGCCCTGCCTCTCCGGCGGGGCTTTTTTTTATGTGCGATGGAGTCTGCGCGGTGTTGTTCCAATAACCTTTGACATCCGCCGCGCAAATTTCTATAAGCGATGCTCCGAGTAAGGGGCCAGTAGCTCAGGTGGTTAGAGCGCACGCCTGATAAGCGTGAGGTCGGAGGTTCAACTCCTCCCTGGCCCACCATCCTATGCCTTCGGCTTCGGATGGCGAAGCCACCCCACCAAATCTCCAGAATTCCGTTGCATTGTGTCGTGCACCTGCGCCAGAGTAGGTGTATGTCCCGACCTGCAGCATCCTCTGATACGCCATCCGTCCTGCCCGCGCTCCAACACGCGATGCAGCGGGTGCAGCAGGGCGATCTTGTGCAGGGTGAGAGTGCATTCCGGGAAATATTGAAGCAGCACCCCGATCATCCCGAAACATTGCACCAGCTGGGGCTACTCTATCATCGCATGGGCAAGTACGCGCAGGCAGAGGCGCAGTTGCGTAAAGCGGTGGCCGTCGGCGGCGGCAATGCGACCTATTGCAATAATCTGGGCGTGGTATTGCGTGCGACCGGGAAGAATGATGAGGCGGCGGCGGCGTACCGGCAGGCGATCGCGCTGCAACCGTCGCTTCCCGATAGTTATTATAATCTCGGTAATGCGCTCTCCGATCTCGCGCGCGATGCGGAGGCGGCGGGCGAATATGAGAAGGCGCTGGCGCTGCGCCCGGACTATCCGGCGGCAGCGTATTACCTGGGGTTGGCGCGGCTGCGGTTGCGTGATTATGAGCCGGCCATCCGGCATCTGCGCGAGGTCATCGCCCGTATGCCGCAGATGGCGGAGGCCTATATGTATCTGGGGCAGGCGCTCGAAGCCATCGGCGGCACGGCGGAGGCCATCAAATGTCATCGTCAGGCGGTGGCGCTCAACCCGGCACTCACCGAATCGCATTATGCGTTGGGCGTGCTGTCGCGCGCGCAAGGCGCGATGGATGATGCGGAAAGGCATTTCCGCCGTGTGCTGGAATTGCAGCCTGACCATGCGGGAGCGTATCGTTTTCTCGCGGTCATCAAGAAATATCACGACACGGATATTGCCGAGATCGAGCGGCTGCTGAAACGCACCAGCACTTCCGATGAGGATCGCTCCTATTTACATTTTGCGCTGGGTAAGATCGCGGGCGACCGTAAGCAGTATGATGATTCCTTTACGCATTATGCCGAGGGCAATGCGTTGCACCGCAAAGCCTTTACGCCGGATCGTGCGAAATATACGCGCTTCTTCACTCAACTGATCGACACCTATACGCCGGAGTTCTTCGCCGCGCATCAGGGCTGGGGGAGCGATTCGGACTATCCCATATTCATTGTCGGCATGCCGCGTTCGGGCACGACGCTTACCGAGCAGATACTGGCCAGCCATTCGCAGGTATTCGGCGGCGGGGAGCTATATTATTTCAACAATCTGCAATTACGCCTGCCCGCGCTGCTGCATAGCGCCAACCCGTACCCGCGCTGCATGGCGGAGATGACGCCGGATACGGCAAAGACGCTGGCGGAGGAATATGTCGCCGCACTTCAGGGCCGCGCCGGGGGCAAGGCGCATGCCAGCGACAAGATGCCTTCCAATTTCCAGAATCTGGGGCTGATGGCGCTGCTGTTCCCGAAGGCGAAATTCATCCATTGCCGGCGGCATCCGCTTGATAACGGCCTGTCGATATTCTTCCAGAAATTCGCGAGCGGGAATCATTTTGCCTTCGATCTTGCCGACATTGGCTTCTGGTATAAGGAATATGCGCGGCTGATGGCACACTGGAAAAAGGTGCTGCCCGTGCCGGTGCATGAGGTGCATTACGGCGATATGGTGACGGAGCCGGAAAAATCGGCGCGCGCGCTTATTGAATTCTGCGGCCTGCCGTGGGAGGAAGCGTGCCTCTCGTTCCACGAGAGCGAGCGCAAGGTGCAGACTGCCAGCGCCTGGCAGGTGCGCCAGCCGATCTATACCTCGTCGCTGGAACGCTGGCGGGTGTATGAGAAATTCCTGGGGCCGATGAAAGAGGCGCTGGGGGATGAACTGCTGGAGTGGCTATGATGCACTGGGTGCTGGCGGTAGCGATGGTTCTGTGTTCCACGATGGCGGAGGCGGATATGGAAAAAACCAGCAAAGCGACGGCGATATTTGCGGGCGGCTGCTTCTGGTGCGTGGAGGCGGGGTTCGACATGGTTCCGGGCGTGCTGGAGACCATCTCCGGCTACACGGGCGGGCAGGTGAAGGATCCCACCTATGAGCAGGTATCCACGGGCGAGACCGGGCATTATGAAGCGCTCAAGGTGGTCTATGACCCCACCAAAGTGGATTACACATTTCTTCTCGATGTGTTCTGGCAGAATATCGACCCGACCGACACGCTCGGGCAATTCTATGATCGCGGGCCGCAATACCGTACGGCGATATTTTATGCGAATGAGGAAGAGCGAACACTCGCCGAGGCTTCTCGTGCGGCAAAGCAGAAGATGCTGAAGCAGGACATCGCCACGCAGATACTGCCTGCCGCAGTGTTCTACCCGGCGGAGCTGTATCATCAGGATTACCACTTGAAAAATCCGGAACGCTACAAGGCGTACCACCATGGCAGCGGGCGGGATGAGAAACTCAAGCGTATCTGGGGCGACTTTAAGAAACTGCTGGGTAACTGACGTTACTTCTTTTCGAACAGCGGCAGGTATTCGCCGTAGCCTTCGGTCTCGAGCTTATCCTTGGGGATGAAGCGTAACGCCGATGAATTGATGCAATAGCGCGATCCGCCTTTGTCCTTCGGCCCGTCGGGGAATACATGGCCCAGATGCGAATCGCCGTGCGTGGAGCGAACCTCGGTGCGTTCCATGCCGGCGCGGGTATCGGTCTTGGTCTGCACATGCGACTGGGTGATCGGCTTGGTGAAGCTCGGCCAGCCGGTTCCGGAATCGTATTTATCTGTAGAGGAGAACAGTGGTTCGCCGGATACGATGTCGACATAGATGCCTTCCTGCTTATTGTTCCAGTAGGCGTTCTTGAAGGCGGGCTCCGTGCCGTCATGCTGGGTGATATATTTCTGCATGTCGGTGAGCTTTTTGACGGATTCTTCGGTTTTCTGGTATTTGGGTGCGCTCATGGTGGTATTCTCCTCTGCCGGTGCGGGGGCGGCTGCGGCAACCAGTGCCAACACAGCGGTGGTAACCAGAAAAGCGTGGCGCATGGCCCCTCTCGGCGATGTTTGGATGATGTGGGGAATATAGCGCAAACCCCGCAGAAACGCACCGGATATGTAGGATGTTGGGGATTCATGGAGAAAGTACTTGTCTTTCACCGGGAATTTGATATGTGAGTGTCCTTCGTTTTGTGGGGCCATAGCTCAGCTGGGAGAGCGCCTGATTTGCATTCAGGAGGTCGTCGGTTCGATCCCGTCTGGCTCCACCACTTCTTAGAGATAGATATATCAGGAATTTCGCCGCACCGGGGCCGTAGCTCAGCTGGGAGAGCGTCGCGTTCGCAATGCGAAGGTCGGGAGTTCGATCCTCCTCGGCTCCACCAGTCTCAGCCAATTCATTATCTACCCGTTGACCTGAGGGAATTTCAGGAGGAGTTCGAACAGGATGGTGTGCATCTTTTTTTCCTGATTCTCCGGCTCGATGCATACCGCATCTATCTGGCCGCGAAGGTAGTCATAGGTCATCTCTTCCAGTTTCCATGCGGGACGCTTCCCTTCCGAGCGATCCAGATTCTCGGCGCTGGCGAAGCCTGTCATCCAGGCCAATACTTCCTTCAGTCCGGGGGAATGCAGCGAATTCCAGTCGCGGCATGGGGTATTGCCGACGCCCACGATCTGCCAGTCGGCGGCAACGGCGGGCGATGAGAGCAGTGTGCCGCACAGGATCAAAGATACAGCGCTCAGCAGTCGGTTCATGCGGTTCTCCATGTGGTGTGTCCTAATGATACCGCTGGTATTGTAGCGTAGTCCGGTAAGTTATCAACTGGCGGTGTGCGGTAATTGTATTTTGCCGCTTGTTCTATGCTGCTGGCTGCGGGTATGATGCATGCATGCAGATTCCGAAATTCCATCGTCGGGCGATTCCGCTGGTTGCCGCGTTTGCGCTGTTGTTGCAGGCGCTGTTGCCGTTCGCGGCAGTGTATCAGCCTGTACCGGATGCCACCACCGCAGAGCGCGCCGCGTTGTTCGGCGACAAGCTGCTCATCTGCTCGGCGGAAGGATTCCGCTGGGTGCGGACGCAGGATCTCGCCGAAGGCAAGGCCCATCCGCAGACATCGTCCGATTATAAATGCCCGCTCTGTTATATTGCGGCCAACGGGCTGGCTGTCACGCCGCCCGTGGCCGCCGGTGTTGTATCCCTGTCGCCTGCGACGCTGGCGTATGTTCCGCTGCAAGCGGAATCCTCGCATGATGGGTGGGGGTTCTGGCAGAAACTGCGTACACGTTCTCCTCCCGATTCTTTCACGGCCTGAATCTCTATGGTTTTTTATCGCCGGTGCGCGTGCGCGCCGGTCGTTCGGTTTTTTTGTGAAGGAAAATAATTTTATGCGTAATTCTTTAATGGCGAGCGTCTGCTCGCTAGCGGCTCTGTGCGCGGTATCCGAGGCAATGGCGGATGCGGCGATGTCCCATGACATGATCCCCGCCCCGGCGGGCATCATGGGCGACCATGTGCATCCGAAGGGAAAATGGATGCTTTCCTACCATCATGGCCGCACTGCGCGCTCTGGTTTCAAGGATGGCGACGGTAATGTGTCCGACGCGAGTGTGCTCACCGCCTATGGCGAAGCCGCCACCAAGATGGATATGGACATGCATATGCTCGAGGGCATGGCAGGACTCACCGACCGGCTCACCCTGATGGTGATGGCGGAATACATGGAAATGGGTATGACCCATCGCAGTCTGCATGGCATGGGGCATCTGCACACCATGACCCACAGCGGCTGGGGCGATACCAAAGTGACCGGCGTCTATCAGCTCGCGCACAAGATGGAGGGCAGCCGCATGCACGTACTGAACCTCAACGCCGGCGCGAGCCTGCCGACCGCCAGCACTGACGAAGCCTTCTTCAATCACCATGGCGAGCGGATGCATGCACCCTATAATATGCAGTTCGGTAGCGGGACGGTCGATCCCATCATCGGCCTTACTTATACGGGCAGCCAGGGTGACTGGGGCTGGGGAGCGCAGACGCTGAACACGCTCCGCGTCGGCACGAATGATGAGGGCTACCGGCAGGGCAACAAGTACGATGCCAACCTGTGGGTGTCGCGCCGTCTGAGCGAGATGGCAAGCGTATCGCTGCGGCTGGAGGGGAATCACTGGGGCAATGTCCACGGCGAGGATCCGCAGATACCGCTGGGGGGCATCGCGGGGAGCGATCCGGACGGCACGGGCGGCGACCGCATCCGCGCGCATGCAGGGTTTACGCTCGCGGCGGGTGAAGGGGCGCTGAAGGGGCAGTCGCTGGGCGTAGAAGCGGGGCTGCCGCTCTATGAACGCTTCGACGGCCCGCAGCTTTCCGAGGATTACAGCCTCACGGCCAAATGGAAGATCAGCTTCTAGGCATCGGTAACATTCCCCCTCATTCCCTTCCATGGGGATGAGGGGGTAATGGTGCACCCATGTCACCCGTAGTTGGATAAATCCAGTTTGTGACCTAGGTCAAATAATGATCGGTGGATCCATCCGAAAATGAAAGAATGGCACAGGATCGTTCTATTCTCACGGGTAAGGAGCGGCGTTTCGCTCCGAACCAGTTCATCGTAAGCAAGACCAACGCGAAGGGGATCATCACCTACGCGAACGATGTGTTTCTGGATATTGCAGGATATACGCTCGCCGAAGTGCTGGGCAAGCCGCATAACATCATCCGCCATCCGGCGATGCCGCGCTGTGTGTTCAAGCTGTTGTGGGATCGCATCGGCGCGGGGCACGAAGTGTTCGCATACGTCATCAACCGCGCGAAATGCGGCGATCACTACTGGGTGCTGGCGCATGTGACGCCCAGCTATGACGCTGCGGGCGTGATAACAGGATATCATTCCAATCGCCGTCTTCCCGATCCCGAAATAGTGAATAAGGTCGCCGCACTCTACGCGCCGTTGCGCGCGATGGAGGATCAGGCGTCCACGGCCAGAGAAGGGGTGCAGGCCTCCGTGCAGGCATTGCAGCAGTGGGTGGCCGACAACGGAGGCAATTACGATGCGATCATCCATTCTCTCTAACGTGATCTGGGCGACGGTGGGCGCTGGCATGGCCGCAGGCGCGGCGTGGCTCTTTCCGGCGTGGTCGCCCTATGCGGCGGGCGCGGGGGCGGGGTGTGCGGGATTTGCCATCTACAATATGTATGTCCTGCGGCGGCAGCTGCGTGAGGTGCAAGAAGTCTGCGCGGAGTGCGCCGGGGGAAACCTGGAGCGGCGCATCATCATTCCGGAAGCGCGTGGCGAGGTTCTGGCACTGCTTCACGAGGCGAACCGGTTCATCGATGTGGCCGACGCGTATATCCGCGAATCCGGCGCCAGCGCAGAGCATGCGGCGCGGGGGATGTTCTACCGGAAGATCATGTTGGGCGGCCTGAACGGCACGTGGAAGAGTGCGGCGGAGCAGTTGAATCATTCTTCCCATCGGGTGCGGCAGAATCTGGTGAGCAGCGTGCAGGATGCCGGTCGCCGGCTGGAGGAAAGCGTGCTGCATATCGTAACGGAGCTGACCTCGTCCGTACGCCGGCTGGCGGGAACTTCCGTGGCTCTGGATGGCATTGCCGAGGGAGGAAGTGCCGAGGCGCAGACGCTCTCGCTTTCTGCCGCCACCACCTGCGACAATATGAACAGCATTGCGGCGGCGGTGGAGGAAATGACCGCCACGGTGCAGGAGATCAGCAAGCAGGTGCAACATACCAACGCGCTGTCGCAAGAGGCGGCCAAAGCGGGAGGGAGCACGAAAGAGATACTTGACCACCTGATCGTCAGTGCCGAGAAGATCGGGGAGATAACGGGGCTGATTGGCGATATTGCCGCGCAGGTCGATGTGCTTGCGCTGAATGCAACCATCGAAGCTGCGCGGGCAGGCGAGGCGGGAAAAGGATTTGCGGTAGTGGCAGCCGAAGTAAAGAACCTCGCTTCGCGTACCGGAGAGGCCACCGCGCAGGCGGAGCGGTATATCCGGCAGACGCGCGAGGAGGTCACGCGCACCGCCGAGGCGCTGCATGCGATTTTGGGCAAGGTTGGCGAGGTCAGCAATGCTTCCTGCACGATCGCATCTGCGGTAGAAGAGCAGAGCGCCACGATATTGGAAATATCCCGGAGCCTGCAACAGACCTCCCGTACCACGCAGGAGCTTTCCGGTTCTGCGGCCTCTCTGGCGCGGTCCTCCGGCGAAACAAGATCCGCCGCAGGAGAAATGCGCGTGGCCTCCGTGTCGCTGGAACAGGCGTCGGAGAAGCTGAACGCGGAGATCGAGAAATTTCTTCAGAGTCTTGAAGCTGCGGCCTGAAGCCGCCTTGACGATGATTCTGCCGCTTTCTCGAGCGGCGTTCCGTCCTGAGTGAGCAGTGGAGGCGTTCGCGTGCTCCGTTCCTGTGATATTTGTGTAGAGCCCGGCATGCCACGCTGCGGCAAAACCACTGAAAACCCCAGTATTTCCAGCGCGTTAAAAAAAATGTGCAAAGCATGTTTTTTCCCGTTGACACTCGGGGGGGTTCTGACTATAACTCACCTCCCCTGCCCAGACGGGTAGAGGAAATGAGTGCTCCGGCACTCGGCTGTTTGACAGAATGAATAGATTAGTAAGATCTAACCAAATTTGGTTGTACATCATTCATGTGCGGGCTGCAGTTTTGGGTCTGTATGTGATGGATGTGAAGCGTCTTGTTTGATATTAAAGTATACTAAGAGCATCTGGTGGATGCCTTGGCGGTAAGAGGCGACGAAAGACGTGGCATGCTGCGATAAGCTGCGGGGAGGCGCAAGCACCCTTTGATCCGCAGATTTCTGAATGGGGAAACCCACCACTTTTGTGGTATTTCCGGGCTGAATACATAGGCCCGGAGAAGCGAACCCAGGGAACTGAAATATCTCAGTACCTGGAGGAAAGGACATCAATTGAGACTCCCCTAGTAGTGACGAGCGAACGGGGACCAGGCCAGTGGCAATCTTATAATAACCGGAACCGTCTGGAAAGTCGGGCCATAGTGGGTGATAGCCCCGTACGGGTAAAAAATAAGATTGTCCTTGAGTAGGGCGGGACACGTGAAATCCTGTCTGAACATG
>JADZBT010000083.1 GCA_020851915.1 Alphaproteobacteria bacterium
CTATTCAAGACTCGAGGAACTCAGTAAGCAGCATGTGAAAACACACGGCATTGACATTGGTACATCCAGACCGGATGGCTTCACTTTCTCCGCCCGCTCCACCATGTCCCCGGAATCACCCACTTTTTGGGGGCAGATCGTAGGCAAGATGGGGGTGAGCGTAACCGTGTGGGATGACGGGCCCTCCCACTCCGGCAGGGAAATACAGGTTTATCTTACCGATAGCCGCGCACGCGAAAAGGGTGCGGACGTCGCGGCAACGGACTCGTCCGGCCCGACCAACAGGAGTGAAGTAGAGCCATTCGCTCAAAAAGTTGCAGACCTGCTGTGCAGGAATAACTGGAAGGTATACACCAAAAATAGTGACATACACTGGATGGCATCAGGAAACCCTTTAGAAGCAACGATGATAGCAAATCAATACAAGGACATCTCCGGAAACAGGGAGGAAATCACAGAAGCCATCATTCGTAATGTGCTTGGAAATGGCAATATACACAGTGTTTACGAGAGATACCATGAAGCAGGTGATCGGCTGGAAGCCATATACTCTCTACAGTCGCTAACCGGTTCTAACAACTCGTCACTTTCCTCACCCCGCCCAGGCTTTTGAGAGAATCTATCCCCATCGGGTTCAGCGCGTAGGTTCCGGGGAGGGCTACCACGGCTTTGCGGTCTGCGCCCGCCTGCACTACCAGCGTCACCGCCGTGCCTTTTTTGCGATCCGGGTGCGGGTCGCCCAGCAAGGTCTTGAGTTGCAGGATGTCGGCTCCCTCGCCTACGTGGATCTCGGCGGTGCTGCGGCGATCCTTCATCAGGTCATCGAGGCGCGTGATGCTTTGCGCGATAAGGCGCGCACCGTTGTCGTCGAGCTTGCCGTCCGCCGTGATGCAGATCGCCGTGCCGCCTTCCAGCATATCCCAATGGCTGGCCAGCATGACCTCGTCGAAGATGGATACCTCGAACACGCCCGCCGGGTCGGTGAGCGTGAGGAACGCGAAGCGGCCCTTGCGCGATACTTTCACCTTCTTGCTCACCACCACGCCCGCCACCTTGATGCTCTCATACTGGCTCCGCAGCACACTGGCGAAGCGGTCGCAATAGGTGACGTTCAGCGCCTTCTGCAGGTCGCCGTAGGAATCGAGCGGGTGCGCGGAAAGATAGAAGCCGATGGCCTCGTATTCGAAATTGAGGCGCTCCATCAGCGGCCATTCCGCGACGTTCGGTAATGCGGGATCGGACGCCGCCGCAGGGGCATCGCCGAACAAACTCACCTGATTGCTCTGCTTCTCGGCCAGCGTCGCGTTGCTGAGCGCCACCATCATGTCGATGGCCTCGAACGCGCGGCGGCGGTTGGGCTCCAGCGCGTCGAACGCGCCCGCCTTCACGAGATACTCCAACTGGCGGCGATTCACCACGCGGCTATCCAGCCGTCGCGCGAAATCGAACAGGCTGGTGAAGGCCCCGTGCGCCTCACGCTCGGCCACCACCGATTCCATCGCCGCTGCGCCCACGTTCTTGAGCGCGCCCAGCGCATAGCGAATGGCCTGCGTGCCGTCCTCCTGCATCTCCACGGTGAAGCTGGCCCCCGAGCGGTTGATGTTCGGCGGCAGCAATGCGATCTTCAGCCGCGAGATCTCCTGCCGGAATATGCCCAGCTTGTCGGTATTGCCCGCATCGAGCGCCATCGAGGCGGCAAGGAACTCCACCGGGTAATTGGCCTTCATGTAGGCGGTCTGGAAGGCGATCAACGCATAAGCCGCCGCGTGCGATTTGTTGAAGCCGTAATTGGCGAATTTCTCCATGAGGTCGAAGACCTCGACCGCCGTCTGCTCGTCGATGCCGTTGGCCAGCGCGCCCTCGACAAAGATGCCGCGCTGCGCGTCCATCTCGGATTTGATCTTCTTACCCATCGCGCGGCGGAGGATGTCGGCCTGGCCAAGGCTATAGCCCGCCATGCGCTGCGCCACCTGCATCACCTGCTCCTGATAGACCACCACACCGAAGGTTTCCTTCAGCGTTTCCTCCACCAGCGGGTGCGGATATTGCGACTTCTCGCGCCCGTGCTTACGGGCGATGTAGGTGGGGATGTTCTCCATCGGGCCGGGGCGGTAGAGTGCCACCAGCGCGATGATGTCCTCGATGCAGTCGGGCTTCATCTTGCGTAGCGTATCGCGCATGCCCGCGCTCTCCAGCTGGAACACGCCGGTCGCATCGCCCTTGCCCAGCATCGCGTAGGTCTTGGGGTCTTCCAGCGGCAGTTTCAGCAGGTCGATCTCGATGCCGCGCTTGGCGACGAGGTCGCAGGCGCGCACCAGTACGGTGAGCGTCTTGAGCCCCAGGAAGTCGAACTTCACCAACCCGGCCATCTCGGCGTATTTCATCGAGAACTGCACCACCGGCATATCGGATTTCGGGTCGCGGTAGAGCGGCACGAGCTCGTCGAGCGGGCGGTCGGCGATGACCACACCCGCCGCATGGGTCGAGGCATGGCGGTAGAGCCCTTCAAGCGCCAACGCGATGTCCACCATCTTCTGCACCTGCTCGTCCTCGCGGATGGCAGCCTTGAGCATGGGCTCAAGATCGATGGCCTGCTGGAGGCTCACGGGATCGGCAGGATTGTTGGGCACGAGCTTGCAGATCTTATCCACCTGCGGGTAAGGCAGATGCAGCACGCGGCCCACGTCGCGCAACGCCGCCCGCGCCTGCAGCTTTCCGAAGGTGATGATCTGTGCCACGCGGTCCGTGCCGTATTTGCCCTGCACATAGCGGATGACCTCATCGCGGCGATCCTGGCAGAAGTCGATATCGAAGTCGGGCATCGACACGCGTTCCGGGTTCAGGAATCGCTCGAACAGCAGGCCGAAGCGCAAGGGATCAAGATCGGTGATCTGCATCGCCCACGCCACCAGCGAGCCCGCGCCCGAACCGCGCCCCGGCCCCACCGGGATGCGGTGCTCCTTGCTCCAGCGGATGAAGTCCGACACGATGAGAAAATAGCCGGGAAACTTCATGTTCACGATGGTGTCCAGCTCGAACTCCAGCCGCTCCCAATAGGGCTTCGCGGCGGCTTCGCGTTCCGCATCCGGCATGCCCTGCGGCAGTACGTAGTTATCCAGACGCCACTGCAACCCTTCGCGCGCGACGCGGCGGAACTCATCTTCTTCGGCCTGCCCGCCGCCCTCCGTGAAGTTGGGCAGCATCGGCTTGCGTGCGGGCGACATGAAGGCGCATCGGCGCGCGATGACCAGCGTATTGGCAATGGCCTCCGGCACGTCGGCGAACAGCTCGCGCATCTCAACAGGCGATTTGAAATAATGCTCCGGCGTCAGGCGGCGGCGATTATCCTCCATGACATAGCGCCCGTCGGCGATGCAGAGCAGCGCGTCATGCGCCTCGTACATCTTCTTGTCGGAGAAATAGCAATCGTTGGTCGCCACCAGCGGGATATTGAGCTCGTAGGCCAGCGCGAACAGCCCCTCCTCGATGGAGTCCTCTTCCGCGCGGCCATAACGCTGCAATTCGATATAGAGCCGGTCGCCGAATATGCGCTGAAGATTTACCAGCGCATCTTTCGCCTTGTCGGCGCGGCCGGAGGCGAGAAAGCGATTCACCGCCCCCTCCGGCCCGCCGGTGAGCGCGATAAGCCCCGCATTGTACTGCTCTACATCTGCCAGCGTGAGCAGCGGCGCGGGGTCGCCCGCCGGACGCAGATAGGATTGGCTCACCAGCTTCAACAGGTTCAGGTAACCCTGCTCGTCTTTGGCGTAGAGCACCAGCCTGTCCGGCGTGACCTGCTGCGAGGCGTTACGCATCGACCCGTCCTGCTCCGGCACGAGATTGACCACGCAACCGATGATTGGCTGGATACCAGCGTAAGAGGCGGCCTTCGAGAATTCCAGCGCGGCGAACAGGTTGTTGCTATCGGTGACCGCTACTGCGGGCAGACGATGCTTCTTGCACAGATCGATGAGCGCCTCCGGCTTGATCGCTCCTTCCGAAAGCGAATAGGCCGTGTGGACACGCAAATGCACAAAACCCGCATGTGAATCCATGCTGTTCTTCTCCCTGGAATAAGTATCGTCCCCTCAGACCGGGCCAGTATAGGGGGGATGCCACAAAACACTAGCGCAAAACAGGAAACTTGCGGTAGAATGGCTCGCGCATAATAATTAACCCATTGAAACAAAATGGTTTACAGAAAAGCAGGGATCAAGCCGGGAATATTCAGCGCGGTGCTTATACCGGGCTTCGTCGGCGCGATGGTGGAGATATTCTTTTTCAGCATACTCCCGGCCATCTTCAGCTTTTCCGTGCACGGGACTAGTATATCGAAAGCTGTTCCCAACGGCATCGCAAAGGGGTTAGATCCCTATCTGGATCAGTTTTCTGCCCCCTCTCTGGATTATGCCCTGCTCGCCGGGCCAGCCATCGGCTTCGTGGTGGGTGTGCTGTTCTGGATGATGTACCAGAACGACGAGATGTGAAACCGTTACCCTACCAACGGCCAGTCCCCATGCGGGGATGGATGCCTGTGCCCATCATTCTTTCCTTCTGGAGGTCCGCGAACCTCTGTGCAAAACTACCGAGCCTGTCTTCCCCACCCGCCTCCAGCATCCTGGAAAGACCCGGCAATGCGATGATCGGACGGTCATCCGCGATCTTGGTATAGTCCACATGGTTGGCGGCAAGCGCCCCGAGGTATCTGTTGGCTAACCGAACGGCGGTGTCCACTATCCCGGACGCCGTTTCCTGCTCGATATTTTCGGTTCTGGGTGCTTCAATATCAACACTGCC
>JADZBT010000084.1 GCA_020851915.1 Alphaproteobacteria bacterium
GAAGAATGGTTTTTCGGTTTTGCGCTTCAATTTCCGTGGCGTAGGCCGCTCACAGGGCAAATTCGACGACGGGCTGGGCGAGCTCACCGATGCCGCCTCCGCGCTCGACTGGATGCAGATAAACAACGCAGACGCCCCCACCTGCTGGGTCGGCGGTTTTTCCTTCGGCGCGTGGATCGCCATGCAGTTGATGATGCGCCGCCCGGAGATCGAGGGCTTCGTCTCCGTATCGCCGCCCGCCAATATGTATGATTTCTCGTTCCTCGCTCCCTGCCCGGCCTCCGGCCTCATCACGCAGGGCGAGAAGGACGACATCGTGTCCGAGGAAGCCGTGTCGAAACTGGCGGCGAAACTGGCCACCCAGCGCAGTGTCAGCGTGGAATATTCCTCGCTTCCGGGCGCTGACCACTATTACCGCAGCCAGATGGACGACCTCAACCGCATCCTGGATAACTACATCGCCAAGCGCATGACCGATTTCAAGCAGAAAGCGCGCGTGCGGCCGGATAGAAAGCGCCGCCAGTTACCGCGCGGCTGACGCCGGTCGTCGTCGGCAGCGACAGCGGCAATCCACACCGCGAGCGCACCGCGAGGTAAGCGAACGCCTGTGCCTCCAGCGCGTCACCATCCCAGCCCATTGCCTCTACCGGGCTGATGTCTTTCAGCAATGCCGTGAGCATTCCCATCAACACAGGATTATGCCGCCCGCCGCCCGTAATGAACCACTGATTCGGTAGGCTCGGAAAATGCTCCACCGCCCGCGCGATGCTTCGCGCGATGAATGCCGTCAGCGTCGCTGCACCGTCCTCAAGCGACAGGCCCGCGATGTCCGATATAGGAAAATCATTGCGGTCCAGTGATTTCGGCGGAACCTTATCGAAGAACGGGTTGGCCAGCCAGCGTTCCACCATCCTCTGATGCACCCTGCCACGTATCGCGGCCTGTCCGCCTTCATCCAGCGCCTTGCCCGCGCACAGGCGCATCCAGTCATTGAGCGGCGCGTTGCCGGGGCCGGTATCGAAGGCCAGCACTATTTCTTCCGCAATGTACGTCACATTGCTGACGCCGCCGATATTCAACACCGCCAGCGGCTTGGTATGTCCGTCTGCCACCAGCGCCGCATGATAGAGCGGAACCAGCGGCGCACCCTGCCCGCCATGGCACACGTCATTACTACGAAAATCATTCACCACGTCGATGCCGGTTTCCCGCGCCAGCAGCGCGCCGTCGCCGATCTGCCGGGTGATGCCTTCCTTGGGCCGGTGCGCGATGGTCTGCCCGTGGAAGCCGATGACCCCCACCTCGCGGGCCTTCACCCCCGCCTGCGCCAGCAGCACGCGTACCGCCTGCGCGTGCGCCAACGTCATCTCGCGCTCCACGCGGGCAATGTCGCCCCGCTCATGCACCGCCTCGTGGAGGGTGTCATGCAGCGATTTCTCATAGGGAAGCGTTAGCGATGGCCCCAACTCGGACACCGATTCGCCGTCGGTCTTGATGAGCGCGGCGTCGATACCGTCCAGCGACGTACCGCTCATCAGTCCCAGTGCCCAGATAAATTCTGACATAGTGGTTTGCAAATCCCGCGTTCTTTTGTACAAGATGGGGCACAACCGAAGGCGAATCAATGGCTAAATCAGAATTTTTGAACGTACTGGAAGCGCGCGGCTTCATCCATCAATGCACCGACATGGAGGGCCTCGATGCCCTGTTCGTCAACGAGAAGCCCGTCGCCGCCTATATCGGTTTCGACTGCACCGCCCCCAGCCTGCACGCGGGCAGCCTCATGCAGATCATGCTGCTGCGCTGGCTCCAGAAATGCGGCCACAAACCCATCGTCCTCATGGGCGGCGGCACAACCAAGGTCGGCGACCCCTCCGGCAAAGACGAATCCCGCAAGCTGCTATCCGATGACCAGATCCAGCAGAACATGGACGGCATCAAAAAAGTATTCTCCCAATACCTGAAATTCGGTGACGGCCCCACCGACGCCATCATGGTGAATAACGATGATTGGTTGAAGAACATCAACTACATCGAATTCCTGCGCGATTATGGCAAGCATTTCTCCGTCAACCGCATGATGTCGATGGACAGCGTAAAGCTGCGTCTGGAACGCGAACAGCACCTCAGCTTCCTCGAATTTAACTACATGATTTTGCAGGCCTACGACTTCGTGGAACTGAACAAACGCTATAATTGTCGCCTGCAATTCGGTGGCTCCGATCAGTGGGGAAATATCATCAATGGAACTGAGCTGTATCGACACCTCAATCCCCGTGAAATTATTTCGTCAGGTTTTACAAAAACAAAAGAGCAGGCCTCTGAAATTGTAAAACAAAAACAACGGGATTACAGCTTAAAGCACGATGTATTCGGCCTCACCACTCCACTCCTCACCACCGCCTCCGGCGCGAAGATGGGAAAGAGTGCGGATGGCGCGGTGTGGCTCGATGCCGAGATGCTCTCGCCTTACGATTACTGGCAATACTGGCGCAACGCGGATGACCGCGATGTCGGCAAATTCCTGCGCCTGTTCACCGAGCTTTCACTCGATGAGATAGCGAAGCTTGAGGCGTTGAAGGACTCGCAGATAAACGACGCCAAGAAGATTCTGGCCAACGAGGTCACCGCTCTCTGCCACGGCAAGGACGCCGCGCAGAAAGCCGCTGACACCGCACAAAAGACCTTCGAGCAGGGCCAGTTGGGCGATGATCTGCCCACCATCGAGATCCCCCGCAAGGAACTGGAAGCCGGCATCCCCGCCTTCGATCTGCTGAAGCGCGCATCGCTCGCTGAATCCGGCGGCGAGGCCCGACGCCTCATCACCGGCGGCGGTGCAAAACTCAACGACGAGAAGATTGTGGATGCGAACCAGCCAATTTCTCTCACCCATGCTAACAGCAACGGCGTGATAAAACTCTCCGCCGGCAAAAAGCGGCATGTGTTGGTGAAGGTGGTATAGTACAACACCGTCATCCTGCGGCTCGACCGCAGGATCTCCCTCGGTATACGGCCTGAGATCCTGCGCTTTCGCGCAGGATGACGAGTATTCTGCACCTATTATCTATTAGTGCTTCATCAACCGATTCTTGATGAGCCACGCGAACAGCGAGATGATCGCCACCGCGATGAGCGTCATATCGAGGCTGCTGATATCGGTGATGCCGTTCTCTTTGCTGCGTTCGGCCATGAACCCCACCTGTAGCAATATCCACATCCAGATAAGCCCGCCCAGCGAGCTGTAGATGAAGAACGGCTGGAGTTTCATGCGTGCTATCCCCGCCACGAACGCGATATAATGACGCACGACCGGAAGGAGGCGTCCCATGAACGCCGCCGCCCCGCCGTAACGGGCAAAGAATTTTTCAGTCTTTTCAAGAAAGGAATGCTTGATGAAGATATATTTGCCATAGCGGATGATAAGCGCCCGCCCGAAGCGCAGCCCGATCCAGTAATTGACGAGCGACCCGGCAATGACGCCCAGCGTGGAGCTGAACAGCACCATCCAGTAATTGAACTCCCCCTTGGCCGCCAGGATCCCCGCCGGGATCATGGTCATTTCCGCCGGGATGGGCACGAAGGTGCTTTCTATCAGGGTAGCGATGAACACGCCCAGATAACCCAGCGTGTGAACGAGATCAAGCAGCCATTCTTCCATATTTTTCCCCTAATGCCCCACTGTAGCACATACCGGTGAACAATAGTTTAATTTGCGCCCTACGGTTTGCTTTCCGGCGACGGTTTTTTCTCGCCTGTCACATCGCCGACCTCATCGCCGAACACGTTACGCAGCAATCCGGGCGTCAGCATCGAGAGCGGGTTGGCACTCACTTTGGCATCCTCATACGTCCCCTCCACCTTGAACGAGGTAGCGAACAGCCCCTCCCCCTCGCCGCCGACGATGGTCTCGCCCACCAGCGGCACTTTCCCCACCAGCGTATTGAGCACGTTCGACGGGATGAGCGTGCCGTTGATGTCAAGCTGGGTGGTATCGATATTCACCGCGCCGTTGGCGCTCACCCCGACCGACGGCCCGCTGGCCAGCGCATCCTTAAAAGAGAACACATTGCCCTTCATCGTATAAGGAATGGTCATTTTCTTGAAGAACACCCCTTCGTCACCTTCCAGTGCGGCAGCGATACCCGACAGCGAGGAAAGCGCCAGTATCTTCGCCAGCACCGGCGCCTTGATGAGACGGCAGTTGGTGAGCAGCACCCGCCCGGCGACCGTGCGTTCCGCGCCGCTATCGGCGATCGTCCCGTTGAGGTCGAGCACTCCGCCGAAGAGTTTATCGGTGATGTTCAGTGCGCCGACGAGTTTGCCCGCATCCTCCGAGGTGAGAGAAACCTTGCGCGTGCCTGCCTCTCCGGGCGACACCTTATAGACGGCCTTCCGGCCATTATCGAAGGTGACCGTGGTATCGATGGTAGCGCACTTGTCATTCTTGCACGTCAACGTGCCTTCCACATTCGGCAGCACCTTGTTCCCCCCCAGAAACAACTGCGCGACGTCGAGCGTGATGTTCATATCCGGCATCGCGGATTTTTTCTCTTTGTCTTTTTCCTCCAGCATCTGCCCGAGATCGAGGCTGCTGCCGGTGATGGTCACGTCGTAATCGTTATGCGAACCCTCCATCAACCGCAGGCTGATGTCCTGCTTCCCCATACGGAAACGATTGAGATTCAGCATCTCGAACGCGAACGGCTTGGACGCGATAAGCGCCGTCCCCGATGC
This sequence comes from Alphaproteobacteria bacterium, assembly GCA_020851915.1. GTDB lineage: Bacteria > Pseudomonadota > Alphaproteobacteria > Rickettsiales > RI-342 > JADZBT01. The sequence goes on from JADZBT010000084.1 coordinate 4,735, forward strand.
CTCGGCCTCCGGCATCGCCAGCGTGAAATTCTGGATATTCAGGCTGTTATCGGTGCTTCCAGTTCCCTTGACAGTCAACGCGCCGGTTTCGCCCAGCGCCTTGCTGTACTGCCACTTGGGCAGGTCGAGCGCCATCTGCGTCAGGTCTATGGTCGCGTCGATATAGCGCGTACCGCCGCTCTGCTGGATGGTCGCGTCCATCGTCATGGTTCCGCTCGCGCCCTCGATGGGTGGCAAGCCAAAGCCCCCGAACTGGCTCATATCGCCCTTTGCCTTGAAGCGATAGCTCTGCTGGAACTTCTCGTTCTTGGAGAGATCGGTATGCCAGACCACGCCCACCGGCAGCGTATTGATACTCGCCGTCCCTTCCAGATCGATGGCCTTGCCACGGCTGATAGCGAGGATGAAATCCCCTTTATCAATATCCATGCTCTCCATGAATTTCTGGGCCTTGGCCTCTTTCAGCGTCGCCTTGATGTTATAGGTGACGCCCTCAGCCAGACGCACATCGTGGTTCAGGCTGAAACGCAGCTTGATATCTCCTTCCGCAATGCCTGAGGTGGTTTCCGGGGCCAGATTCAGCATCTTGGTATAAGAGAACAGCTCGTTGTCGAGATACTGCGCCACCTCCTCTCCGGGCGCGAGAATGCTGAGATCGATCAGCATCTCCGGCGTGGGTGTGGTCATGTCCGGTATCTGCACCCGGCCGCTTTTCAGCTTGGCTTCCGTATACATAGAGGCCGAAGAAACCGCGATGTCCATCCCCTTCCCCGTGAAGCGCGCCGTGCCCTTCGCATTCTCAGCGGGTGGCAGGCTATCGAGATAACGGATGGTCGCACCCTCCACATCCACCTCGGCGGCCAGCGCGTCGGCAGGTATATGGCGTTCGACTATATCCGCCGTATCCAGCACCAGCTTCGCATGTGCATGCGGCACGATGCCCTTGGTGATGCGCGTCGTCACCCATTCGCGCGGCTTGGCCGCCAGCGGCACGGGCCAATAGCGATAGAGTTCCTCTACCGGCAACTCTTCTGCGGTAGCATCCAGCGCGATCGCTACGCTCTGTTCCTTACGCGTCAGGCTGCCGTTCGCCTTCAACACCGGCCCATGAAAATCGATCTTCGACGATTCCAGCTCCAGCGTCGTAAAATCATTCGTCACCGCACCCTTCGCCTCCAGCGCAGCGATACGCAGCGGCTCCGCGAATAATTCACTCTGCGTCACCGTCCCTTCTCCGCCGTTCAGCGTAAAGTCGATGCGCTTCCCGCTCCCGTC
>JADZBT010000085.1 GCA_020851915.1 Alphaproteobacteria bacterium
ATAAGCCCGAATTTGGTCTTCCGAGTTGGCAGACCCTCCACAATGCCATTGGCGACCTCGATAGCGCAGATGCCACCCATATAGATTTTCCCGAGAACCGCTTGGTATATTATCGTATGCTCAAGAGTGGCCAATATTGGAAACATCTCCCCGAAGAATTACAGAAGCAAGCTCTGGGGAAATCATATCTCTCCGGCGGCGGGAAAACAGGCTTCCTGCGCCGCCTTGCATGGGATAAACCGAGCTGCACGCTCGTCACTCACCCTGCCATGCCCGCAACAGACATTTGCCACCCGGAGATCGACCGCCCCTTGAGCATTCAAGAATATAAACGCATCCAGCAATTCCCTGATGATTGGGTGGTTTGCGGCTCACTCATTGACCAATATCGTCAGATTGGAAATGCTGTGCCAGTCGGGCTTGGGGAAGCAATAGGCAGAACTATTCTGGCCCATATGGCGGGAGAAGCGTTGCAGCCACCGCTGAATTTCTCGTTTTCGAGATATAAAAGCACGGATGATCGCGCATGGGAGCGCGGAGCAGGCAGAAAATCTGGCACGTTGGCACAGATGGATGACTTGTTCTCAGCGTCCGGGGCTGCATAGCCCGAACCACCATTCCGGATAGTCAAAGAGCTAACGCGCTGTTACATTGCCCCAAACTGTAAGGATGCTGCTTGTATGTCGTTGAATGGAAAATCTGCGGATTTGGCTCGACAGGTAATGAATCAGTTAGACCCAAGCCTTTCCAAGCAATTCGGAACGCTTGTTGAATTTCTTGCAGACAACCCCGCCGCCGCACCCCAGGACAGCAGGACTGCCGCTCTAGGATCAGATGAATATCTCAGACGCCAAGCAGAGAAATTTATCAAAAGCCGCGCGCCGAGAGCACCTAATCCACCCGCCACCATTCCCGATGAGATGGTGAGCTTCATCATCAACAAATATTTTGATGTTCCGGAAAATGAACTGGAGCGCGCCGTAGAACTGCACAACCTCTCGATGGGCGCGGAGAATCTGATAGGTGACATTCTGGAGCGTTATATCGCAAGCATCGTCGAGCGTCACGACTGGGTTTGGTGTTCGGGATCAATCGTAAAAGCCGTGGATTTCATTCATCGCAAACCCGATGGAACATGGGCAGCCCTACAGGTTAAAAACCGGGATAACTCAGAAAACTCTTCCTCATCCGCAATTAGAAAAGGCACAACTATTGATAAATGGTTCAGAACATTCTCAAAGAAACAGGGAGATAACTGGAGCAATTTTCCAAAAATCGTGGATGCGCGCCTGTCAGAAACAGATTTCAGAAGGTTCGTTGAGGCATATCTATCAAGCCTTAGGAACAGATAGCCAAAAACTCCTGTAATCCTGTAACAGGCCGTAACAATTATTTAGTGGCCCGCAGGCCGCCGGGATGCTACCTTCCCGACCACTCGTCACCGACCACTGACCACCGGAACCATGTGCGGCATCGTAGGTATCATCGGCAATAAGGACGTAGCGGAGGCACTGCTGGAAGGCCTGCAACGGCTGGAATATCGCGGCTATGATTCGGCGGGCATCGCCACCGTTGCGAACGGGAAAATCGCGCGCATCCGCGCCGAGGGCAAGCTGAAGAACCTCGACGCGGCGCTACGCAAATCGCCGCTCAAGGGCGTCACCGGCATCGGCCATACGCGCTGGGCGACGCACGGCATCCCCAACGAGACCAACGCGCACCCGCATGCGACCGGGCAGGTCGCCGTGGTGCATAACGGCATCATCGAGAATTTCCAGTCCTTACGCGAGGAGATGCAGGCGGCGGGCCATGTATTCTACAGCGAGACCGATACCGAGGTCATCCCCGTACTGATCTCGCATTACCTCGCGCAGGGCCACTCGCCCAAGGATGCCTTCGCCGCCACGCTCAAGCGGCTGGAGGGCGCCTTCGCCATCGGCGCGATATTCGCGGCGAACCCGGAGGTCATCATGGCGGCACGGCGCGGCTCGCCGCTGGCCGTGGGCTACGGCGACGACGAGATGTTCATGGCCTCGGACGCCATCGCGCTCGCGCCCTACACCACCAAGGTAAGCTACCTCGAAGAAGGCGACTGGGCAGAGATACACCGCGACCGCGTCGTGTTCTACGACCGCGACAATGCCAACGTCACGCGCGCGGTGAAGGTGACCGCCATCAGCAGCGCAAGCGTCGGCAAGGGCAATTACCGCCACTACATGCTGAAAGAGATATTCGAGCAGCCCGGCGTCATCGGCGAAACGCTGCACAGCTACTACAATCCCGTGCATCAGCAGATACAGCTGCCGGAGCTCCCCTTCGACCTCGCCGCGATAACCCGCGTGACGCTGGTCGCCTGCGGCACGTCATATTACGCCGCGATGGTCGCGCGCTACTGGCTGGAAGACCTCACCGGCATCCCCGTGGATACCGACATCGCCTCGGAATTCCGCTACCGCCGCGTGCCGTTCCAGCCGGGCGGGCTGGTGGTGTGCATCTCGCAATCGGGCGAAACCGCCGACACGCTGGCGGCATTGCGCTTCGCCAAAGAGAACGCCCAGCACAGCATCGTCGTGGTGAATGTGCCGGAAAGCACCATGGCGCGCGAGGCCGATGCCGTGCTGCGTATCGTCGCGGGGCCGGAGATCGGCGTGGCCTCGACCAAGGCGTTCACCGCGCAGCTCACCACGCTGGCCTGCTTCGCGATCGCGTTCGCGCGCGCACGCGGTTCTATCGCGCACGACAAGGAGGCCCGCCTCGTGCATGCGCTGTCGGAGGTTCCCGCCCGCGCCGCCGAGGTGCTGGAGCATTCCGACGCCATCGCGCAGATGGCGCACCGCATCGCGGAAGCGCGCGACGTGCTCTATATCGGACGCGGCACGAGCTTCGCCGTCGCCATGGAAGGCGCGCTCAAGCTCAAGGAGATTTCCTATATCCACGCGGAAGGCTATGCAGCGGGAGAATTAAAACACGGCCCCATCGCGCTGATTGATGAACATACCCCTGTCATCGCCATCGCGCCGGGCGATGCGCTGTTCGACAAGACCGCCTCCAACATCCAGGAGGTCGCCGCGCGCGAAGGGAAGATCGTCCTCATCAGCGACAGCAAAGGCGTGCAAACGCTGGGAAAGCTGGCGCTCGCCACCATCACCATCCCGGAGGTATCGCCCTTCGTGTCGCCCATTCTCTACGCGATACCGGTGCAGCTTCTCGCCTATCATGTGGCGGTACTGAAGGGCACGGACGTCGACCAGCCACGAAACCTTGCCAAGTCGGTGACGGTTGAATAGACTGTACGCAGGATTATTCAGGTAGGATCGGTCGATTATGGCAGAACGTCAGTTTCCTGTCGGCACTATCATCTTCAAGGAAGGCGACCAGCCCGACTGCGCCTACGTCATCAAGACCGGCAAGGTTCAGATACTCAAGCGCGCCGGACACGGCGACATCGTGCTGGCAGAACTGGGCCCCGGCGCGCCGTTCGGCGAGATGGGCCTGTTCGACGGCAATCCTCGCGCAGCCTCGGCACGCGCGCTGGAAACCACCAACGTAGACATGATCGACGCAGCCGAGCTGGAGGCGTTGCTGGGGCAGTGCCCGCCGCGCGTCATGCCGATATTGCGTACGGTCTTCGACCGGTTGCGTACGGCGAATCAGCGCCTCTCCAAACAGGAGAAGGCGACCGATGTCGTCGGCGTCGATTTCCAGAAGATACTCATCGCCCCCACGGAAGGCTCGCTCTGCGAATTCAAACCGGTGGAAGTGCCGGTGGCGCAGCTTCCTTTCAAGATAGGCGGCGTGGTGACCGGCACGAAGATACGCGACGACCAGAGCCACCTCAGCATCCCGTCCGAAGGCCCACCGCTTACGATCTCGCCCTCCCATTTCCTGCTGGAGGTAGAAGAGACCGGCGTCTATCTCGTCGATCAGGGCAGCCGTTTCGGCACGGTGGTCAACGGCACGCCCATCGGGCGCGGCAAAGGCAAATACAAGGTGCAGATCACCAAGGGCGACACGCAGATCGCCTTCGGCGACAAGCACTCTCCCTACCGCATCGTCCTGCGATGCGCCTGACGCATCCCGCGCTGCTGCGCGATGCCTGTTATATCGGCGGGCAATGGCGTAAGCTTCCGCAGCATTTCACTGTCACCGACCCTGCCACCGGCAAGGCCATCGGCAACGTCCCCGATGCAGGGGAAAAAGAAACTCTTGAAGCCATCGCTGCCGCCGACGCCGCACTCCCCGCGTGGCGCGGCCTCACCGCCAAGGCGCGCACGGGTCTGCTGCGCCGGTGGTACGAGCTGATACAGGCGCATGAGTCCGACCTCGCCGCACTGCTCACCGCCGAGCAAGGCAAGCCGCTGGCCGAGGCCGAGGGCGAGATACGCTACGCCGCCTCCTTCGTCGAATGG
>JADZBT010000086.1 GCA_020851915.1 Alphaproteobacteria bacterium
ATGTCGCCGGATATGTTCTTTCTCGCCGTGGCTAACGCGCTGGAGCATGGGAACGATATATATGCCTACTCGACCGAACCCTCCGGAGCGTTGTTCGAGCAATATAAAGAAAAATATGGGTTGCTCTACGACATCTCCCACGAATCCTCCGAAGCACAGAAAGGCAAAGGGGTTATCCGGCAAGCCGTAGGAGATGCCAACACCCAGAAAGACGACGCCATCGACGCGGTGAAGTCACTCATTGAGAACGATCAGGATCACGTCACGGTCGACCTCGACACGAACGGGCTGATCGTCACTTACGGCAGCGCGGAGATTCCCGAGATGGCGTTTCTGAACCAGTCCGACCTGCCCGCGCTGAATGCCCTGTCCGTCACCGGCGACGACAGCGCCTACGACCTGACGGGCAGCCCGTGCAATGTGACCGACATCGCCCGCACGCTGAACGAAGAAGTGGATAAGGACACCCGGCTGAAGGTGGACGACCTCGCTTCGGCGGCGGTCGCCTATGGCAAACTGCTTCAGGGCGACGTGCTGAACGCTCCCGACGGCACGGGCGTCTCTACCGCCACGGATTACATCGTCCAGACCGCGAATATGCTGGCCGGCGTGGATGCGGTGAAGACGCTCATCTGCGACGCCACCGACCGCGTGGTGATCAACGAGAATCCCGACCCGGAAGGCAACGTCGCCCGGATGGCGATAGAATACAATGGCGCGTGGGTCTATGTGAGCCAGGCCGATATGGATGTTCTGGCCAGATTACCGCTTCACGGCACGGCGAGCAGCTATTGCCTTGACGACATCGAGGACAAGGACCGGCGCGCGCAGATGGCGGGCGTCGTGGAGGCCCTGAATTCACTGGATGAAGACGTCCGGATCAATGTGCACCGCTTCGCGGCGGCGTCCACCTATTACAGCGCCTATTACAGCGCCGAGCAGGACGGGCATTTCGCGGCACTCCCGGACGACAACATGCTGCACATCGCAGATGACGCGACAGTAACGCCCTCACTCGTCGCCGCCGAGATAGTGAAAGCAGCCAAGGACGGGATGGATCGCTGATCCCTGATTTTCCTTTAATCCCTTGACATTCCGCGCCTAAACCATAATGTGCGAAGCCTTGAAACACTCTTGGCAGACGGCTGAAATACTATGGTTGCAATTACACTCCCCGACGGCTCTATCCGCAATTTCGACGGCCCGGTGACGGGCATGCAGCTCGCCGAGAGCATCGGCGCAGGCCTCGCCAAGGCCGCGCTCGCGATGACGGTGGACGGCGTGGAACGCGATCTCTCGCACGCCATCGCCACCAGCGCGAAGGTGTCCATCATCACCGGTACGTCCGATGCAGGACTCGAGATCATACGCCACGACGCCGCGCACATCATGGCCGAGGCCGTGAAGGAATTGTATCCCGACGTGCAGGTGACCATCGGCCCCGCCATCGAGAACGGATTTTATTACGATTTCTCGCGCAAGGAACCCTTCACGCCGGAAGACCTCGCGCGCATCGAGCAGCGCATGCACGAGATCATCAAGCGCGACGAGAAGATCGTGCGCGAGGAATGGGATCGCGACGACGCCATTGAGTTCTTCAAGCAGCAGGGCGAGCACTACAAGGCCGAACTGATCCACGCCATCCCGGCGGGCGAGGTGGTATCGCTCTACCGTCAGGGCAATTTCATCGACCTGTGCCGTGGGCCGCACGCCCCCTCCACCGGCAGGGTGAAGGCCTTCAAGCTGATGAAGCTCGCGGGCGCCTACTGGCGCGGTGACAGCCGCAACGAAATGCTCCAGCGCATCTACGGCACGGCGTGGGCCAGCGAGAAAGACCTCAAGGCCTACCTCACCCGCCTCGAAGAGGCCGAGAAGCGCGACCATCGCCGCTTGGGCAAAGAGATGGATCTGTTCCATATTCAGGAGGAAGCGGTCGGTCAGGTATTCTGGCATGCCAAGGGCTGGTCGCTGTGGCGCTCCATCGAGAACCATGTGCGCGGGCGTCTGCAAAAAGCCGGTTATCAGGAAGTGAAAACGCCGGTGCTCGTAGACCGCAGCCTGTGGGAGATGTCCGGCCACTGGGAGAACTTCGGCCAGAACATGTTCACCTCGGAATCCGAGGAAAAGATACTGGCGCTGAAGCCGATGAACTGCCCCTGCCATGTGCAGATATTCAAGCAGCATACGGTGAGCTACCGCGACCTGCCCTTGCGTATGGCGGAGTTCGGCTCCTGCCACCGCAACGAACCGTCGGGCGCGCTGCACGGCCTCATGCGCGTGCGCGGCTTCGTGCAGGACGACGCGCATATCTTCTGCATGGAAGAGCAGATCACCGACGAGACCATCACTTTCTGCGGATTGCTGAAGCAGATGTACGCCGATTTCGGCTTCACCGACATCGCCGTGAAATTCTCAGATCGCCCGCCGGTGCGCGCCGGTTCCGACGAAGTATGGGACAAGGCCGAAGGCTCACTGCGCGACGCGGTCGAAGCCGCCGGGCTCGCCTATACCATGAACCCCGGCGAGGGCGCATTCTACGGCCCGAAACTCGAATTCGTGCTGCGCGACGCCATCGGCCGCGACTGGCAGTGCGGCACGTTGCAGGTGGATTTCGTACTGCCCGAGCGCCTCGACGCCTCCTACATTGGTGTGGACGGCGGCAAGCACCGTCCCGTGATGCTGCACCGTGCCATCCTGGGTTCGCTGGAGCGGTTTATCGGTATCCTGATCGAGGAATATGCGGGTAAATTCCCGCTGTGGCTGGCTCCCGTGCAGGTGGTGGTGGCGACCATCGTCAACGAGGTGGACGACTACGCGCGCGAGGTCTGCCAGACGCTGAAGGATGCGGGTATCCGGGCGGAACTGGACACCGGCAACGACAAGATCGGCTATAAGATCCGTCATCATTCGATTCAGAAAGTGCCGGTGATACTGTCGGTCGGCAAGCGCGAAGCGGAGGAAAAGACCGTGTCTATCCGCCGCCTTGGGTCGGAAAGCCAAGAAATACTTGCGCTTAGCGAGGCCGTAGCTAGAATATGCACAGAAGCGGAAGCTCCCGCAGCGAGTTCCGTTGCGCTCGACAGAGCCGCTTAACATTCTGAAGGAGACCACCACACCCATGACCAAGCAACCGTTGAGCGGCGCTCTATGAGTTCCAATTCCCGCAGCGATCTACCACGCGCAAACGAAAATATCAGAGCACCCAAAATTCGGTTGATCGACGCCAACGGCGAGATGGTGGGAGTGGTGTCCGTCCGCGAAGGCATCGCCATGGCGCAGGAAGCGGGCCTCGACCTCGTTGAGGTATCTCCGAATGCTGAGCCGCCCGTCTGCAAGCTCCTCGACCTCGGAAAATATAAATACGAGATACAGAAACGCGCCAACGAAGCGCGCAAGAAGCAGAAGATCGTGCAGATCAAAGAAATCAAGATCCGCCCAATGATCGACCAGCACGACTACGAGGTGAAAGTCCGTAAAGTAAAGGAATTCCTCGAGGAAGGTGACAAGGTGAAGATCACCATGCGCGTCCGTGGCCGCGAGATGGCTCACCAGAACAGCGGCATGGAATTGCTGATCAAGGTGAAGGCCGAATTCGCCGACGTCGCGAAGGTGGAATCCGAGCCGAGGCTCGAAGGCCG
>JADZBT010000087.1 GCA_020851915.1 Alphaproteobacteria bacterium
ATCAGCGACGACGAGCTGGGCACGCTGGTCGATGCCTTCAACGCCATGCTGGAGCAGATCCACGACCGCGACAGCGCGCTGGTCAAATCCAAAGAGGCGGCAGAGACCGCGAGCAAGGCCAAAAGCCACTTCCTCGCCAATATCAACCACGAACTACGCACGCCGCTCAATGCTATCATCGGCTTCTCCGAGATCATAAAGAACGAGATGCTGGGCAAGCTCGAGAATCCCAAATACAGCAGCTACGCCAAAGATATCTACACGGCGGGCACGCACCTGTTGCAGCTCATCAACGACATTCTCGATTATTCCAAGCTGGAATCCGGGCAGATCGATCTCTCGCTCGACACCGTGGATCTCAACCGTACCCTCAAGACCGTGGTGCGCCTCACCATGCCGCAGGCGACCGAGCACCGGATCGAGATACTCCGCGAGGTGGCAGAAGATCCCCTCACCATCGTCACCGATGAGCGTAAGCTGCGTCAGGTGCTGCTCAATATCCTGTCCAACGCCGTGAAGTTCAATCCTGACGGAGGGAAAGTCACCGTGCGTGCATGGCGCGACCGGGGCCGCTCGGCGGTCATCATCGAGGTGGTGGATACCGGCATCGGCATCGCGCCGGAGGATATGGATACCGCCATGGCCCACTTCGGGCAGGTGGAGAGCGGCTTCAACCGTCATTATGAAGGCACGGGCCTCGGCCTGCCGTTGTCGAAGAAATATGTGCAGGCCATGGGCGGCGTGTTCGAGTTGCAGAGCGCCGCCGGTCTGGGAACCACCGTCACCATCACCCTGCCGTTGCAGCCTATCAAGGGGAGCTAGGTAGCGCATTTTTGATTTGAGTGTTTACACCGATAGACTCGGCCCCTCACCCTAACCCTCTCCCTATGGGAGAGGGAATAAGAAAGCCCCTTCTCCCATAGGGAGAAGGCGGGGGATGAGGGGCCTGCCGGTGCGATAATGTGCAGCTAAATCAAAAACACTTCAGGGCAGAGGACTCCTTCCGGCGGCGATGGCGTCCATGACTTCTCGCGGAGGACCGCCCCGGCCCGTGGCGATGATGCGGCCAAAATCGGTAAGCCGTATCCGCGCGGTTCCCTGAAGCGCGGCGCGCAGGTCGTCCTCGCGGCCCGGCGTCACCACGATGAAAAAATAGCGCGAATTGCCGCGCCCTAACTGCTCCACCAGCGCATATACCCGGTAGGAGAGATGGCCGATCCTGGCGACCCAGCTGGAAGAGATCTTCATGGCTATCGTCCCAGATCCGCACTCGGGCTTTGCAGGGTGATGTCCATCACCGACTGGATCTGCGTCACGCCCGGCCGCACGACCCCGAGCGCTGCGTACCATTCGCGGATGGCGCTCATCTCGGCTTCCATCTGTGGCCGGTGGCGGATCATGTCCTCGATGTAGAATTCCTCGTAGGGCATGCCGTGATCCCATATTTTCCCGTGGTCGCTGATGTCCATCGCCCTGCGCCGCCCGGCGTAAGGGGTGGGCACGAGCGTGACATTCACGGAATTTCCCGGCGCGCCATCCACATAGCTCAGCGTACCCGCCGGGATCTGCAGGCTTCCATCTTCCGCGATATGGATGTCATGCACGGGGATGTCAGCCTTTTTCCATTGGTACGGCTCGAAATAGAAACTGTCGGTGATGCGTGCGGATTCGATATGCCCGCTCTCCGGATGGCGCTTGAGGAGCATGGTGAGGGTGTGTTCCTCCACGGCTGTGGGAGTGTTCGCCGCCTGAAAGCGCCAGTCCTCCACCGCGCCGCCGTCCGGCCTGTTCGTGCGTTTCGGATGGTAGAGGACATCCTTGCCCTCCGCATCCTTTTCCATCTCGATGGGAGCATAGACGGCGACGTCGAAGGTGCGTAACTCCTGACGCAGAAGTGCCTTATAATCCGTCATATGTCGTTCATATTCCGGTGTATCGCCCACGCCCGACGCCTGCCATGCCCCGTGCAGATGCTGTTGCAGCTGGTGATCCTGCCACAGGTCGAAGAACATCTGCGTGGCCTGCGCGTGGGTGCGGCAATCCCCCAGCCCCCGCGCAAAGGCCGCCGTGATGCTGGTGCGGCTCGGGAGGGTGGGTGTTTGGGGATGAAACTGCTGGTGATCCACGCCGAAGAAATGATTGAGCGCGGTGGTGGGTTCCACGAAATGCTCTTCGCGCTCTGGACTGTCGATGACCTCAAGCAATCGCTCGCGGGTTTTGAAATTGGCGCGCACGGCCGTCTGTATGGCTTCGATGGCGAGGTCGATGTCAGCGATGTCCCGCAGCGCCATGCCCGGTGCAACCGCGTGCGGCAGGTCTTCTACCCGCCCCCCTACCAGCGTTATCAGCTCGCCCACCGGCATCGCGATCAGATCGCCGAATTCCTTTTTATCGCGCCAGGTCACGCAATGATCCGGGATGATCCCGTTCAGGGGGTGGGCGAGATTCCCCCCGATCACCTCGGAGGTGAAGAGCGACATGCCACGGTAGGAAAAGGAATTGGTCAGCAATGCCTGATCAATCTGGGACAGATCGTCCAGAATGCGGCTTCCGGACAGGGCGGCAGGTTTGCCGATCAGGCGGTGAATGGTGCTCCCCACCCGTTCGAATCGCTCTATGGCGTCCTGCACCTGCTGTTGCTCGTGGGAATGCGTCAACGGATCCAGAGAATCGAGCGTTTTTCGCAGGGCAGGGAGCGCCACCTCGAGAATCTTTTTTTCCACGGCGTGGAAATCCGATCTGGGGGCGTCGTACATGAACAGCGCCTCCATCATCCGATCCACAAACACATCGGCCGCGCCCGTGAGGCATGCGGATTGCAGTACTGCGGCGGTCGCCCAGAAATTCTGGGTTTCCGCCGCGCCATCCTTGAGGGCCGCCTCGCCTACGAGGGCGGCCACCCGCGTCGTGGCGGTGAATTCTCCCTGCCGGAGATGGTGGTAGGCGAGCTCCAGACCGGGATAGAACGCGAAATTTTCCAGAAATCCCCGCTCGAAGGCGCTGCGTATTTGCTCCTGAAGCGGCTGCTCCGCAGCGGTCAGCGATTCCAGTGTGTACGAGGAAAGATCTCCGGTGAGGCCGGTCGCTCTTTTGTATTTATGTATCGCGCCCGTTGCGGCCGCAGGAGAGGGAGAACCCGAAAGGGTCTCGATAGCACTCTGAAGCGATGACAACTGCTGCCGATAGGCTTTTCCGAGATAGGTGTAGGTATAGCTGCTGGCATCCCCGCGCTCGATCAGCTCATTGGCGAGCTGGATGCTTTTCATGGGTTCTCCGACCCGCGTGTAGATGTCCGCCATGATGTCGCGCACATAGGTGGAGCGGCGGAACCACTCGTTCGTGCAATGTTCGTAAAGAAAACGAATTTCTCTGTTCAGATTATGTTCCGATAGTGCGCTGAGAAGCGCCATCAGCTCCGGAGCCTGAAGATCGCTGAAATCATGTTTCGCATGTGTGGCAAAGAACGCCTTCATGCGTCCTGTGTAATGAACTGTGTCCGTGCGAATGCCGTTGATTTCCGCCAGTATCTTTTGCCGGCCCTGTAGCGCCGCAAGATTCTCTGCCGCAGATGAGGCCACATCCTCGCCGGATTGTATGAGCTGCTGTAGCAGCGATTCTCTTCTGGGGCGATGATGGGTCATAAAAAGTATCTACGGGCGCTCATCGAAAAAGAATAGAAGAGAATTATTAAACTATTGTTAAGTGGGAAAGATTCGCGGTGCGGCCATGATTGCCTTTTGCTAAAAAACCCCCTACACTCGCCGCAGAAAAATACTAACCCATTGATAACAGGGGGTAACATGGCGGGTACGGCAGGGGGCGCGTCCGGGTGGCGGCGCAGGAAATCCATTGATCAGCTACAAAAAGAATATGCCAAAAACACTGGCATGCGCCGCAGTCTGGGCTTGTGGCAGCTCACGGGCATCGGCCTCGGCGGCATCATCGGGGTGGGCATCTTCGTGCTGACCGGTGTGGTCGCGGCGACGCAGGCCGGGCCGGGCGTGACGCTCTCCTTCCTTGTGGCGGGTATCGCCAGCGCGGCGGCGGCGCTGTGTTATGCGGAATTCGCCAGCATGATCCCCGTCGCGGGCAGCGCCTATACCTACAGCTATTCCGTGCTGGGTGAGGGCCCCGCATGGTTCATCGGCTGGGATTTATTGCTGGAATATGCGCTGGTGGTGGCGGTGGTCGCCATCGGCTGGTCGGGCTACGCGCAGGCACTGCTCGTGCATATGGGCATGCCCGTGCCTACCTGGGCGAGCGGGTCGTGGGATCCCGAGGCGGGGCGCTATGTCGACCTGCCTGCGGTCATCATCTGCCTCGCCATCGCGTGGCTCTTGAGCCTCAAGACCGAATGGGGCGCGAAATTCAATACCGTGCTGGTATTCGTGAAACTGTTCGCCGCGCTGCTGGTGATCGTCGCGGGCATTTCCTACGTGAATCCCGCGAACTGGCAGCCCTTCCTGCCGTTCGGATTCTGGCCGCATGAGGTCATCGGCGAGAATGGCGAGCTGGTGAAAGTGGGCGTGGTCGCGGGCGCGGCGGTGGTGTTCTTCGCGGTGTTCGGCTACGACACGCTGACCACGGCGGCGGAGGAATCCGTCAATCCGCAACGCGACCTGCCGCGCGCGGTGTTGCTCTCGCTGGGCATCGCGCTGGCGCTCTATATCGCCATGTCGCTGGTGCTCACCGGAATCGTTCCGTACACGGAATTGAACAGCCCTGCCCCGGTGGCGGCGGCGTTCGATTCGCTGGGGCTCACCTGGGTGACCATCGTGGTGTCCATCGCGGCGGTGGCGGGTATCACGAGCGTGATCTTCGCCTTCATGCTGGCCTGCGCGCGCATCGCGTTCGCCATGAGCCGCGACGGGCTGCTGCCCGGATGGCTGGAGGTATTGCATCCCGAACACAAGACCCCGTATCGTCCGACGCTGTTGGCCGGTGCGGTGACCGCAGTCATCGCCGGGATATTCCCCATCCGGCAGGTGGCGGAGCTGGTGAATATCGGCACGCTCTCGGCCTTCGTGCTCATCTGCGCCTCGGTGCTGGTGCTGCGTAAGCGCGAACCGGAACTGAAACGCGGCTTCCGTGTGCCGCTGGTTCCGCTGATCCCGGTATTGGGCATCGGCTTCTCGCTGTGGCTGATGAGCAGCCTGCCGGCGGTGACATGGCAGATGTTCGCACTGTGGCTGGTCATCGGGCTGGTCATCTACAAGGGATACGGGGAGAAGCGGAGCAAGCTGGCCTGATGCCGAGACCAGAGAGCGTGCAGCAACATGCGTAAGGTCATCTTATCAGGCATGGTGGGGAATGTGCTGGAGTGGTACGACTTCGCGCTCTATGGCTATTTTGCCACCATCATCAGCCAGCAGTTCTTTCCCGGCGGAGATGCCTATGTGTCGCTGATCGCGGCCTATGGGGCGTTCGCGGCGGGGTTCCTGATGCGCCCGGTGGGCGCCATCCTGTTCGGCATCATCGGCGATAGGTTCGGGCGGAAGGCGGCGCTCGCGGTCGCCATTCTGATGATGGCCATTCCCACCGCCTGCATCGGCCTACTGCCGACCTACGCGCAGATCGGCCTGTGGGCGCCGGTGCTGCTCACGGTGATACGGCTCTGCCAGGGCCTGTCGCTGGGCGGGGAGTTCAGCGGCTCCATCACCTTCATCGTCGAGCATTCGAGCGATCGCCACCGTGGGCTCGCGGGCAGCACCACGATGGTGGGGCTGGTGGGCGGCATGCTGCTGGGTTCGGTGGTGGCCTCCGCGACCGCAGGCCTGATGGAGCCGGCGGAGCTGGAACGCTGGGGCTGGCGCGTGCCGTTCCTGGTGGGGCTCGCGGTGGGGCTGGTGGGGTTCTATATCCGCCACTGCACCGAGGAAAGCCCGAAATATACCCACACCAAGGCGGCGGGAGGCCTCTCGCCGACGCCGGTGCGCGAGGCGCTCACGGGGCACACCAAGGCGATGGCGCAGGGCGTGGGCATTTACCTCGCCGTGACCGTGCCGTTCTACACCGCCACGGTGTTCCTCATCACCTATTATGCGAAGATACTCGGCAATCCGCTGGAGGATGCGCTCACTCTCAACAGCGTGATGATGGTGGTGATGATGGGCGCGATGCTGGCTTCCGGGTGGCTGTCCGATAAAGTGGGTCGCAAGCGTATTATGATAACGGCGGCGGTGGGCTACGTGCTGCTACTCTATCCCATCTTCTGGATGATGGGCGCGGGGAGCTTCGCGCTGGCGATGGCAGCGCAGATCGTGATGGCGCTGCTGGTGGGGGCCTATGTCGGGCCCGTGCCCGCCGTGCTGGTGGAGCTGTTCCCTACCCGCGTGCGCTACAGCGGCATGGCGATCGCGTATAATGTGAGCGCGGCACTGTTCGGCGGAACCTCACCGATGGTGGCGACCTGGCTCATCAAAGCCACCGGCCAGCCGACCGCCGTGGCGGGTTATGTCATGCTGTTCGCGCTGGCATCGCTGGTGACGCTGTATTTCTACCGGGATCGCTATGGGGAAGAGATCGAGTAGGGGATATGCATGATAAAAAAGTGAGAGATGGAAAATATTTCCATATGCTAGTCGAAAGCATAGAGAGAGCGATTCACCATGATCCTAACGCAACCATTGAGTCCCCCAAAAGGCTAAGAGACATTGATACTGGGAGACTCCGAGAACATGATGTTGTTATTACATTCAGGCAGAACCATCATGAAATTCGTGTTGCACTAGAATGTCGAGATCGCTCAAGAGCTGTGGGCGTTCCGGATGTTGAGGCATTTTCTAAAAAATGCGAAAAAACATCCATACACAAGGGAGTCATTGTATCTGCAAAAGGGTTCAGAAAAACAGCCTTAGAAAAAGCAAAAATTCTTAATATTGATTGCCTTCAGCTTAAAGAGGCTGAAAAATTTGACTGGTGTGCCATGCCGGGGGTTATACAAGTCTGTAGGCGCATTAGAGGCATGAAGTTGAAAGTAATAACAAAAGATGTGCCTCCCAATACGATATTCACTCTTTTTGAAAATCCCAATACCGAGATTACAAAAAAGGAGCTGATGAACATCGGAATAAATCTCCTAAACAACATCCCTCCCGAAGAAATATTACCAGAGGAAGGCAGTTATTTTATTAAAGACGTGTCGCCCAACTTTCACTTTGTAACTTCTGATGGTATCCGGTTCGTGCCCAAGGAGCTTAGAATTGAGATTGAGTATCGAACAGAAATCAAAATGCTGCCCTTGCAATTCCTTTCTTATGACAATGAGGAAAGTGGCGAAGAGGGCTACTCTATAGCTACAACGGAATTTAAGCATGAGGCGCTAAGGGGAAAGATAATTTTTGTGAAAAAGGGAAGCGAGCTTCGCTGTTCCTTTGTGCCAGAGCCTCTAGAGGTATTGGAAAAGCCCTGTGAGAATCAGAATTATGCTCGCCCGAGGCGTACAGCGCCCCGGCGGCGCGGTAAGCACTGAGCCTGCCGTTCTCTACCGGTCGCTTCGTTTTTCCAGTTTGGAAGGATCCTTCAGGCATGACTGCAAGGCCGGGGTCTGGGTCCAGCCGCATTGGCCGTCCGGTTGTTCGGTGCATTCGCCATGGGCTTTGTAGCAGCCGTATTCTTCGCGCCATTCGCAGGTGCTGATGCCGCCTGCCCCTTCGGGGTTATCGGAAACGCAGAGCTGGCCGCTGCATCCGCCTACGACGCATGTTGCGAAGGCGGGAGTTGAGAGAACGCAGAGGGTGGTGAGCAGGAGGAAGAGAAGGGTGCGGGGCATGTGGTGTCCTCGGATTGTGCTCGCCTGAGGGCGCTCATGCGCCCCGGCTGCGCGGCAAACGCTAAACTCGCCTAGGGCTCGCTAAGCTTTTTGTGAACCTGCTTCGCAGGTTCTTTCGGCCTGTCACGCCGGACCATTCCCACAGGGCTGCATTGCAGCCCTGTGGGAATGGTCGGAGCGAGTAAACACATTTAGAACCAATACCGATTTGCGTCTAGTTATTTTCCAGACACATAACCGGCTTCCCGCCTTCGCCCGGCTGGCAGCATAGGCATTAACCATCGCCTCGGCGCCGAGCGGTTCCTTCCCAGCCGGAAACGGTATGCGGGGGGCG
>JADZBT010000088.1 GCA_020851915.1 Alphaproteobacteria bacterium
CGCACGGCGATGTTCTGATCCTTGCGCGTGAAGGTCGCCGGAGTGCCGTAGATCGGCTCCATCTGCGACCAGCGTTTGGCAAGCTCGCGCACGTCCATGCTGGAAAGCGCCTGTTCGTCCAGCACATATTCCTCGCGCACGCTACGCACCACGCGCCATACGCGCAGGCTTCCCTCTTCCGCGACCGCACTCCACTTGCTGGATTCCACCGAGGACTCCCAACTATTGAGCAGCGCCGCCAGCACGCCTGCGCTTGCGCCGGCCCTGGCCGTATCCTTCAGCAGCGCGGGATCGAGCGCGTTGGCCAGCGCCGCCGCTTCCGCGATGAAGCGCGGCAGGCGTCGCGCCGCTTTGTTCAGCGCCGCCACAAAAGTACGCGCTTCCTCGATAAGGTTCCGCAGATCCGCGCCAGAGCGTTGCGCGCCGTCATGCAACGTCAGCACCGAGTCCTCCAGCGCACCGGAGATGAGGAATTCTTCCAGCGCCTTCTGGTCCTTGAGGTATACCTCGCTGCTGCCGCGCTTCACCTTGTAGAGCGGCGGCTGGGCAATATAGAGATGCCCAGCATCGATGAGCTCGCGCATCTGACGATAGAAGAAGGTGAGCAGCAGCGTGCGGATATGCGCGCCGTCCACGTCGGCGTCGGTCATAATGACGATCTTGTGGTAGCGCAGCTTCTCCAGTGAGAAATCCTCGCGCCCGATGCTGGTTCCGAGCGCGGTGATAAGCGTGCCGATCTCCGCCGACGACAGCATTTTGTCGAAGCGCGCGCGCTCGACATTCAGAATTTTTCCGCGCAGCGGCAGAATGGCCTGATTCTTGCGGTCACGGCCCTGCTTGGCGGAACCGCCCGCCGAGTCACCCTCTACAATGAACAGTTCGGAGAGCGCCGGATCGCGTTCCTGACAATCCGCGAGTTTTCCGGGCAGGCTGGAGATGTCCAGCGCACCCTTGCGCCGCGTGAGTTCGCGCGCCTTGCGCGCCGCTTCGCGCGCTGCCGCCGCCTCGACGATCTTACCGATGACGGTGCGCGCTTCCGCCGGATGTTCCTCGAACCACTGGCCCAGCTTATCGCCGACGATGCCTTCCACCACGGGGCGCACCTCGGAGCTTACCAGCTTATCCTTCGTCTGCGACGAGAATTTCGGGTCGGGCACTTTCACCGACAGCACGCAGGTGAGCCCCTCGCGGGCGTCATCGCCGGTGATGGCGATCTTTTCCTTCTTCGCGATGCCGGATTCGGTCGCGTAATTATTGATGGTACGCGTGAGCGCCGCGCGGAAGCCCATCACGTGCGTGCCGCCGTCGCGCTGCGGGATATTGTTGGTGAAGGGCAGCATGTTCTCGTGATAGCTGTCGTTCCACTGCATGGCGGCCTCTACCGTGATGCCGTCCTTCTCGCCCTGCATGAAAATGGTAGGAATCGCCGCCTGCTTGTTGCGGTCGAGATATTCGACGAACGCCTTCGTGCCGCCTTCGTAATGCATCTTCACTTCGCGCGGTTCTTCGCCACGCAGATCGCGCAATACGACGGTAACGCCGGAATTCAGGAACGCGAGCTCACGCAGGCGATGTTCCAGCGTCGTGAAATCGAACTCGACATGCGTGAAGATGGAGGGCGACGGCAGGAACGTCACCTGCGTACCGCGCTTGCCGTTGGAGGGGCCGACCGCTTTCAGCGGTTCCACCGGCTCGCCCATGCGGAAATTGACCACATGCTCTTTATTTTCGCGCCAGATACGCAATTCCAGCGTCTCCGACAGCGCATTCACCACCGACACGCCCACGCCGTGCAGACCGCCCGACACCTTGTAGGAATTCTGATCGAACTTACCGCCCGCATGCAGCTTGGTCATAATGACCTCTGCGGCGGATACGCCCTCCTCCTCGTGAATGCCCACGGGGATGCCACGGCCGTTGTCGCTCACCGTCACCGAGCCGTCGGCGTTGATGCTCACTTCCACGCCGTCGCAATGCCCGGCGAGCGCCTCGTCGATGGCGTTGTCCACCACCTCGTACACCATGTGGTGCAGCCCTGTGCCGTCGTCGGTATCGCCGATATACATGCCGGGGCGCTTACGCACCGCATCCAGCCCGCGGAGAACCTTGATCGAATCCGCGCCGTATTCCTGTTCCTGTTTCTCTGCTGCCATTTGACCCATAATCGCTTATCCCGAAATCACCTGTGCGTCTTCTACCCGTACGAACTGCGCCTGCCCTTTCAGGCTGCTGAACAGAAGCGGGTCGGTTCCCGTCATCCAGGCCTGAGCGCCGAGCGCAAGAATCTCCTCAAAAAGTGCCGCGCGCCTGCCCGCATCCAGATGGGCCACCATCTCGTCGAGCAGCAGGATCGGCGTCTGTCCGTTCCATGCCTTTTTGGCCCGCGCATCGGCCAGCACCAGTGATAGCATCAAAGCCTTCTGTTCACCAGTGGAACATTGCTCTGCGGGCTGTTTTTTTTCGTTATGTTTCACCCGCATATCGCTGCGGTGGGGGCCTATGGATGTCCGCCCCGTATACATGTCCTCGGAGCGGGCTTTTTCGAGGCGGTTTTGCAACCATTCCTCGGCCTCCACCGCCGACATTTCCGGCAATATTTGCTCGGCATCGCCCGCGATGCTCACCTCCGCCCTCGGGAAGGCGCTTTCGGCCATGCGGAGGGTCTGGTTGAGGCGGTCTTCCATCTCCAGCCGCGCGGCCGCGATGGCGATGCCGCTCTCGGCCATTTTGCGCTCCAGCGCAGAGAGCCATTTCGGGTCGCCACGGCGCTCGGTCAGCAACCGCGACCGCTCGCGCATCGCACGCTCATACGCATTCACCAACGTCGCATGCCCCGGATGGAATCCGTACACCAGCCGGTCGAAGAATTTCCGCCGCGCGCTCGCACCTTCCAAAAACAACTGATCCATCTGCGGCGTCAGCCACAGCACGGTCATCACCTCCGCGAGCGTCGCGTGGCTTCCCGTTGTCTCACCGTCGATCTTCACCAGCCGCTTACCCTGCTCGCCCGTTACCGACGGATCGCGTCCCGTACCAACGCGCACATCGCCGCGCGCCGTATCCAGCAATGCGGATACGGCCCACGCCATACTGCCGCCCTGCCGGTCGATGCTGGAAAGCTTCGCTCCGCGCAACCCCCGACCCGGCGAGAGGAACGATAATGCCTCAAGGATGTTGGTTTTACCTGCGCCGTTGGGGCCGGTGAGCACGATGGGCACGGTGGCGGCGTCCAGCTTCAGCGATGCGTAATTACGGAAATGATGGAGCGAGAGCGACGTCACCGCAGACGCGAACGCCTTTGCAGAATATGGCTCCGCTATTGGGTTCGCGGTGATGACGTTGGTGTCGTGCAAAGCAGCTCAATATTAGCGATATGACCACAAACAATTCACGCTAGGCCGCGACGAGAATATCGGTTTGCGAGAACCGAAGCGGAGCGTACATTTAAGTACGTGAGCATCGGAAGCGCAGCAAATCGGTATTCGCAGCGCGGCGTAGTAGTGAATCAAATCCGCATCGGCATGATGACGTACAGCGCGCCGGCATCCGCCGTATCGCGCACCAGCGCGGGCGACGAGCCGTCGGACAGCACGAACTGCACGGTGTCGCCGTCCACCTGCGACATCATCTCCAACAAGTAGCGGGAGTTGAAACCGATCTCGATGGGGTCGGCGGCATAATTCACTTCGATCGTCTCGTGCGCGTCGCCGTTATCATTGTCGGCGGCGAGCATCAGGTTGCCGTTCTTCAGGCTCAGCTTCACCGCGCTGCTGCGATCGGAGGAAATGGTCGACACGAGGTCCACCGCCTGCGCGAACTGCTTGCCGTTCAGCTCCATCAGCTTGTCGTTGCCCGACGGGATGACGCGCTCGTAATCCGGGAAGGTTCCGTCGATGAGTTTCGACACCAGCACCGCGCGGCCACAGCTGAAGCGGATCTTGCTTTCCGACAGCGATACCTGGATCTCGCCGTCCACTTCATCCACCAGCTTCTTGAGCTCGCCCACGGTCTTGCGTGGGATGATGACGCCCGGCATGCCCTCGGCCCCTGCGGGCACGGCGACTTCCGTGCGCGCCAGACGATGGCCGTCGGTGGCGACGGCGCGCAATGTCTGCGCCTTATCCTTGCCGGCGATGTGCAGGTAAATGCCGTTCAGGTAATAACGCGTTTCCTCGGTCGATACCGCGAAGCGGGTCTTGTCGATGAGCTCCAGCATCTCGGCACTGGACAGCGTGAAATTATGCGTGAATTCGCCTTCCGCCATGACGGGAAAATCTTTCACCGGCAGGCAGGAGAGCGAGAATTTCGCCTTGCCCGCGCGGATCTCCAGCTTACCAGCTTCCTCGCCGCCGGAGAGCTCCACCTCAGCGCCATCGGGCAGCTTGCGGACGATGTCATAGAACATGTGCGCGGGAACGGTCGCCGCACCCGGCTCCTTTACCGTGCCGTTCAGCTCCTCAACGACCGCAATATCCATGTCGGTGGCGGTGAAGGTCGTGCCGCCCTTGGTGGCTTCCAGTTTGACGTTCGAGAGGATCGGTATGGTGTTGCGGCGCTCGACGACGCTCTGCACATGCCCCAGCGATTTCAGCAGTTCGGCTCTTTCAACGGTGACTTTCATGGCCCCTGTCCTCTTAACTCTTCTTCGATCTATCGGAATATTCGACGGCAGCCCAGAAATTACCACGTGTTGCGCTGGGCGCAAGAGAAAAGTGGTTAGAGTCGAGCAGCGAGAGTCGCGGAAAAATCCGCGCCACGCGACTCTCGACTATGATTACTAACTTTGCAGCATGCGCGAAAGCAGATCCACGTCCTCAGCAAAGCCGCTGTCGGAGCTGCATATTTCCTCGATTTTCTTCACCGCATGCATCACCGTAGTGTGATCTTTTCCACCGAATTTCCGGCCGATCTCCGGCAGGCTTTTGGTGGTGAGTTTTTTCGCGAGATACATCGCCACCTGACGCGGACGTGCGACCGAACGCGAACGGCGCGCCGAATGCATGTCGGCGATACGGATGTTGAAATGCTCCGCGACCTTCTTCTGGATGTCCTCGATGGAGATACGGCGATCACACGAGCGCAGCAGGTCTTTCAGCACGTCCTGCGTCGTTTCCAGCGTGATGGCGCGACCTACCAGCGTAGAGTGCGCCACGACGCGATTCAGCGCGCCTTCCAGCTCACGCACGTTGGAAGAAATGCGGTACGCGAGGAACTCCAGCACCTTCGGCGGGATCTCCATGCCCATGCGCTCCACCTTGGACTGGAGGATGCCCATACGCAGCTCGAAATCCGTCGCATGAATATCGGCCACCAGCCCCCAGCCGAGGCGCGAGCGTACGCGCTCCTCGATGCCTTCCATATCGGACGGCGAACGGTCACCGGAGAGTATCACCTGACGATTCTGGTCGACCAGCGCGTTGAAGGTATGGAAGAACTCCTCCTGCGTGGAATCCTTGCCGCTGATGAACTGCACGTCATCGATCATCAGCACGTCCACCGAACGGAATTGCTCCTTGAACGCGACGGTATCCTTGTAGCGCAGCGCGCGGATGAACTGGTACATGAACTTCTCTGCCGAGAGATAGATCACGCGACGCTGCGGATTGGTCGTACGGATATGCCATGCGATGGCGTGCATCAGGTGGGTCTTGCCCAGCCCTACGCCGCCATAGAGGAACAGCGGGTTGCATCCCGGCGCGGCGGCAGGTGAATCCGCCACACGGCGCGCAGCAGCGAACGCCAGCTCATTGGGTTTTCCCACCACGAAATTCTGGAAAGTGAAGCGCGGATCGAGCGGCGCGCTCATGCTCTCGTAATCGTCATTGGCGACGCTATGCGGCGTATGCAGGCGCGCGGGTGTTTCATGGGCTTTAGCCGGGGCGATCGTCACGGCTTCCGCTGTGGCAGCAGCGGCAACGACCGGCGCTGGCGTCTTCGACGCGGCCGCCGCCACGAGAATATCGAGCGAGATCACCTCCGGTAATTCTTTCTGCCAGCATTCACGGATGGTAGAGGCATAGTGGGTCTGCACCCATTCACGCATGAAGCGGGTGGGCACGGTGAGCAGCACGTGGCCGTTATTCAGCCCCGAGAACCCCAGCGGCTGCAACCAGCTCTTGAAGGTCGCATCGCCGTAGGCGGCGCGCAGGTGTCCCTTGACGCGTTCCCACATGCCAAGCATGGACTCTTCCTGTGCGGTTGCGATGGCTATTCCCATAGGCTCTTATTCTCCCCTTACCCCTGTTCCCACGGCAGTGCGTCAGCTTTCCATCCGCTGATCTCGCCACGGTGATTATTGTTGTTCAGCGGCCCTTCGAAGCCGTCTGTGACGTTAAAACAGTGCTTGTAACCACTCTCTACCGCCGCCCGCGCCGCGTCGAGTGAACGGCCTCCGGTACGGCAAATGAACAGAAGCGGCGCCTCTTTTGCGGGCACGTTACGCTCCAGTTCGTCGATAAAACGGGTATTCACTTCAAAAGACGGAAATAATTTCCAGGAAAGCATCACCGGGCGCTTCCGGAACGACGCGATATCCGGCACTCCTGCAAACGTCCATTCCGGTGGAGTACGCACATCCACGAGCTGTGCGGATGCGTCGTCCTTCAGCAATGTCCACGCTTCGAGGGGTGTGACCTCACCTGCATAACTGCGGTCGGAGCCGGTTCGCTCTTCCGCCAGTGCACGCAGCTCCTCCACTTTCAATGACACGTTGTCTCCCCCTTCGCGTCACTACTCGCGTGGGCCTTGCGGCCCGGCCTCCCCCTCGAAGTGTCTACTCGACGGAACTTCGCCGAGAAAACCCTTCACGCGACAGATTTCAGGCAACACAATTCTCTCCCCCGGAACAGTGCCCCGGGGCCGATTGCTGGCCAGAAACCTCACGGTATTACGACTGGATGATCACCCAGCCAGTGCGCGGATACCAGCCGAAAGGCGGCTGATCTTCCGAGCGGCGGTATTCTTCTTCAGCACACCCTTGCTCACGCCACGCATGATCTCGGGCTGTGCCTCAAGGAACGCAGCGGTCGCTGCCTTGCTGTCTTTCTTTTCGATAGCGGCCTCGACGCGCTTGATGAAGGTACGGATGCGGCTGATACGCTCTCCGTTCACTTCGCCGCGACGGCCGTTCTGACGAATACGTTTTTCTGCTGACTTATGGTACGCCATGACTCTTTCCAAATCCCAACTATTAGCTAGCCCCAAAACGGGCCGCAGAAATTACCTTCATAGCACATGAGAGTCAAGCGGTATTTTCGATAAAAAATCCACGCGGTTACAGGCGTTTTTTTGGCTCTCGGCCGCCTTGCTTTCCGTGGGTTTTTACTGCTCTCTCCCCTGCGCCGCAACGCAGATTCGGAAGCTAGCAAAAGCAAAAGTTATCCACAACGGGAAAAAAAAGAAATTAACATAATGTTTAGTTTTCAGTTTATTACCAAATGCAGCAAAATTCGGCGCTTGACAGCGAGATAGCTTCGCCTCACGCAAAATCAGCGGCTTAGGGTTAAGGTTTTTTTAAGGACGGGAATGCCCCACGCTTTTGTCATCCCCGCGCATGCGGGGATCTCAGGCCATTATGCGTATGTAGCCTGAGATCCCGGCACAAGGCCGGGATGACACAGGGCACTATTTCTGGCATTTTGGGCAGAAGAACGTCGAGCGCCCGCCCTGCGTGATGCGTTCGATAGGGGTTTTGCAGGTCATGCAGGGTTCTTTTTCGCGCCCA
>JADZBT010000089.1 GCA_020851915.1 Alphaproteobacteria bacterium
CGTGAATGAACAGCACCTGATCGCGGCCCTTCTCGTAGCCGAGCTGGCGGATGGCTTCGAGGAAAGGCTGGCTCTCGATGTCGCCCACCGTGCCGCCGATCTCGCAGAGGACGAAATCCTCGTCCTTGGTGTGGCTGAGGATGAATTCCTTGATGAGGTCGGTGACGTGCGGGATGACCTGCACCGTGCCGCCCAGATAGTCGCCGCGCCGCTCCTTCATCAATACCTTGGAGTAGATCTGGCCGGTGGTGACGTTGTCGCTTTTCAGGGCGTTTACGCCCGTGAAGCGCTCGTAATGGCCGAGGTCGAGGTCGGTTTCGGCGCCGTCCTCGGTGACGAATACTTCGCCGTGTTGCTTGGGGTTCATCGTGCCGGGGTCGACGTTGAGATACGGGTCGAGCTTACGCAGCCGCACCTTGTAGCCGCGCGCCTGCAACAGCGCGCCGAGGCTTGCTGAGGCGAGGCCCTTGCCAAGGCTCGATACCACGCCGCCGGTAATGAAAATGAACCGCGTCATACTCTCTTTCAGCTTCGGGTTAGGTCATTCCGGCGAACGCTGGAATCCAGAGCAATCGAAATGATACGGCCTTGCGGCTCTGGATCCCGGCCTTCGCCGGGATGACAAACAATCTTTACTGCGCCAGCGGAACTGCCGGGGTCGCCGGTTCGGGTGCTTTTGCAGGTGCTTCAACTGCCGCAGGCGCGGGGGACTCTCCCGCGACGTCCACGATGGAGCCACCTGTACCGCTGTTGACCAGCAGGGTGAGCGCCAGGCTGCTGACGATGAATAGCGTTGCCAGTATCGCGGTGGTGCGGCTCAGAAAGTTTGCTGTGCCACGGCTGGAGAACAGGGCGTTTCCGCTGCCGCTGCCCATGCCGAAACCGTCGCTGGAGCTGCGCTGCATCAGGATGGAGATCACCATCGCGATGGCGATCAGCATGTGCACGACCAGTAATACTGCTTTCATGTGTTATTCCTTAACTCTGTGCCGCGTTGATGATCGCGACGAATTCTTCCGCATTCAGGCTGGCGCTGCCTACCAACACACCATGCACCCCGGGACAACGCAGTATCTCCGCCGCATTTGCCGGTTTTACCGACCCGCCGTATAGCACGGCAACCTCGGTTTCTGCAAATCCAAACTCACTTTTTAGCAAGGTGGCGATGTGCGCGTGCATTTCGGCTATATCGCTGGCGTTGGCCACCTGACCGGTTCCGATCGCCCAGACCGGCTCATAGGCAACGATCACGCGCTTCGTATCCCCCTGACGGGGCATGGATTCCCGCAACTGGCGTCGGACAGTGTCCATGGCCCTCCCGGCCTTGCGTTCGGCCAGCGATTCGCCGACACACAGCACCGGGCGCAGCCCTGCGGCCAGTGCGGCCTCCGCCTTGCGGTTGACCTCGCGGCTGCTTTCGCTATGTCCCGCGCGCCGCTCCGAGTGCCCGACGATCACATAGGTAGCACCGGCATCCCGGAGCATTGCCGCGCTTATCTCGCCGGTATATGCGCCTTCGGCCTCTGCGTGGCAATCCTGCCCACCGCAGCGCACCGGCGTGTTGTACGTCAGGTCTGCAATCAGCGAGAGCAGGGTGGCCGGAGGACACAGAATCACCTCGGTTTTCTGTGACGCCAGCCGTCCAGCCGCATCCAGAACGGTGCTCGCGAGCGCCCGCGCGCTTGTGCGAACGCCGTGCATCTTCCAGTTGCCGATAATGTAGGTTTTCATATAGGTTTTCTGGGCCATAACTGTGCGCCGAGAGGTAGCATATTACGGGGGCTTTATCCAGCCTCTATTGAATCTTGCTGAGTCGCGGTTCTCGTGCTAGACACGGAGCCCTGTCACAATAGAGAAAGTGCGCCTGCCCATGCTCATAGCCATCCGCGAAAAATTTTCCGGGATCGTCGTGAAACTAATTTTTTTGGTGATCGTTCTGAGCTTCGTGCTGTGGGGCATCGGCGATATTTTCCGTGGGCAGGGATCCGGGAACGTGGTGGCGAAGGTCGGTGGCAAGAGCATCTCCCGGGCGCTGTTCGATCGTAACGTACAGCGGCAGTCGCAGCAGTATCGGGAATATCTCGGTGAGGCATTTAACGACTCCATGCGCCAGAATGTCGAGGCGCAGGTGCTCCAGAGCATGATAAATGATACCCTGCTGGATCTTGAAACCCAGCGGTTGGGATTGTCGGTCAGCGATAAGGCCATCGCCGACGCTATCCGTAAGAACCCGGCATTCCAGAGCGAGGCGGGTGCATTCGATAAGGCGCGCTACCAAAATGTCCTCCAGAGCAGCGGGATAATCGAGCGGGATTATGTGGAATCCCTCCGCCGCGAGATGGCGAGCGCCATACTTATCAAGACGCTGACCTCGAATCCTGCCGTGCCGTCGCCGATGGCCGATATGGCCTACCGCTTCAGCCATGAAAAACGTAATGCCGATGTGTTGCGTATACCCTTCAACGCGAACGCTCCCGTGGCGGATCCCGACGCGGCAACGATCGCGGCATTCCACGAGAAGGTGGCGGAGCAATTTCAGATACCGGAATACCGGGCCATATCCTACATAGTGCTGGGGCCAGAAGCGGTAGCAAAGAATGTTAGTGTAGATGATGCTGCACTCCGGCAGGCCTACGAGGAGAATGCCAGCGAGTTCGCTGTTCCGGAGAAGCGCGCCGTTAGCCAGATCGTGCTGCCCGATCAGGCGCAGGCGGATGCGCTCTATACCGCGCTGAAGGCGGGCAAGGCCGTAAAGGACATCCCGGAGGCAAAGACCGGATTCCAAGCGTTGGGGGATGTGGCGAAGGGCGATCTTCCCGCCGGTGCAGGTGATGCCGTGTTCGCACTGGAGAAGGGCGCATACAGCGCGCCGGTCAAAACCGATTTCGGTTACCATGTGTTTCAGGTGACGGGCGTCATTCCGGGGAAGACTCCGGGATTCGATGAGGTGAAGGAAAAACTGCGTCAGCGCCTTACGGACAAGCAAGCGGAGGAGGCGTTGTACGCGCTGACCACGCAGATCGAGGATGAGCTGGGCGCAGGCTCCACGCTGGAAGAAATCGCCAAATCCCTCTCATTGCCGTTGGGACAGGCCGGCCCGCTGAGCGAGGCAGGTCTGGATCCCGCAGGAAAGAAGGTGGAGGGCCTTCCGCCGTTCACCACCTTTGTGCGTCTGGCGTTCTCGACCGATGCGGGCGATGTATCGCAGCTTACCGAGGGCGGCGATAATCACTATTTTGTGGTGCGTGCGGATAACGTGACGCCCTCCCGCCAGCAGACGCTGGACGAAGTGAAGGATCAGGTGGTGAAACGCTGGAAGGACGAGCAGCGTCACGAGGCGCTGGCGAAGCGCGCCGATGCGCTGGCGGCGGAAGCCCGTAAAGGGACATCGCTGGAAACGCTGGCGAGCAGGGAAGGCTTAAGTATCTCCCGCGTGCAGGCGTTTGACCGTAACGGCAAGGGTGCGGGCGATAAGGATCTGCTGGCTCCGCGTTTTGCCGGGATGCTGTTCCGCCTGAGGCCGGGAGCGGCCAGCGAAGCGTTCGCCGATGCGGATGGGAGCTACGCCATCGGCGTGGTGCGCGATGCCGTTGTCCCCGATCCCGCCAAGGACGCGCAGGGCCGGGAGGCGGCGGTCAGCGCGCTCGAACAGGAATACTACTATGAGTTGATGTCGCAATATGCGAATTACCTGCAATCGCGCTATTCCGTGAAGAGCTACTACACCCCAACGCCTGCTGCCCCGCAATAGCGCCATGCCGTCGCTCCCGGATTTCGACATATTCGAGAAGGGCTACCATGAGGGCAAGGCGCAGCTCGTCTGGGTGCGCCGCGTCGCGGATATTGAAACGCCGGTATCGGCCTGCCTCAAGCTGATGGAGGACGGGAAACCATCCTTTTTGCTGGAGTCGGTGGAAGGCGGCGAAACGAGGGGGCGCTACTCCATCATCGGGCTGGAACCCGACCTTATCTGGAAGTGCGAGGGGAATAACGCCAGCATCGCCCGCGCGCCGTTCGGCGCGGCCCCGAATTTCGTTCCCGCCAAGGAAGGTGCGATCGATTCGCTGCGTGCACTGGTGGCGGAATCGAAGCTGGAGATCCCGCGCGACGTGCCGCCGATGGCCTCCGGTCTGGTAGGGCTGCTGGGCTATGACATGGTAACGCTGATGGAGCGCCTGCCCAGCAAGAATCCCGACGAACTGGGTATCCCTGACGGCCAGTTGATGCGCCCGCAGGTGATGGTGATATTCGATGCAGTGGCGGACGTGATGTTCATTGTAACGCCCGTACGCCCCCAGCCGGGCGGTAATGCAGGGGCGGCCTATGCGAGCGCCAAACTGCGTATTGAAGCGGTGTGCGACAAGCTGGGCCAACCCATCGACGCTGCCC
>JADZBT010000090.1 GCA_020851915.1 Alphaproteobacteria bacterium
ACCGATACTAAAACTGAGAACGGGATCTTTTGCAACCGGCATCTGACAGCAAAGACGCATTGCAGCGGAAGGATGGGACCACCTCGGCCGTCCGGATTACTAAAGTCTCTACCAGCCCTGAAGTTCAGGTGGGCGCCGTATGTTCCGGAGCAAGACTCCAGACAGGGACAGCTCCCTATGATAGAATTTATCGGCCCGAGAGCCTTGAAACCTCGCGCACCGCGCAGTACCCATCCCGCAGGCATTTTACCCGTTTGCGGCCTTCTGGGCAATCTTTTCGATACGCTGGGCGACGTTATTGAGGGTATTGGAGAGGATCTTCTCTACGTCCGTGGCCTTGCCGCTCTCGAAAGAGCCGGTGACGTTGTTAAGCTGGACACGCAGACGCTCAACATCCTTTTTCATTTCGTCGATCTCGTCGGCCATCATCAGCAGCAGCATCGCGCCCACCACGCTCTCATGCGCGCCCTTTACCGCCAGTGCGAGATCGGCCAGACGTTTATCGACATATTTGGCAAGCTCCTGCACACGGGGTTCCTGCCCCGGTTCACAGGCGATGCGGTAGCCCTTCCCCGCGATCCTTATTTCTACCGTCGGCATGGCTTACCCTCCTGTTCTACAGGCGTTTATCAGGCTTCTTCGCTCAGCACCAGCTTGAGCTGACTGATGGATTTATCCAGCCGGTCGACCACGCTCTGGCGTTCTTTCTGGCTGGCCCTGAGACGCTCCTTCAGCGTCGCGTTCTCGGCGCGGAGCGCATCCAGCTCCTCCTGTGCAGATTTTTCGACCTGCGACTTCTCTCTCGAGAGCTTTTCCACCAGCGCATCAAGGCTTGCCAGCGCCGCATCCAGACGCCCCTCGACGTCCGCGAGCGGCGTTTCGTCTGAAAATTTTTGTGTTTTTGCTAAAGAAACCATGGAAATTTTCACCAAAACTCTGTAATCACTCTACGCGAATGGCGTCCGCCACCCTCCGTACTATATATTATGTAACTACCGGGGCGAGGTCTAGCGGAATGTTTACATTTTAACTTTCTGGGATGGAAAGGTCACGGAGCGACATGTCACAGACCGCATTGAATACCTCTTCCGCTCTCCAGCCGCAGGCCAGCCATGCGGAGCTTGCCAACGCGATCCGCGCACTGGCGATGGATGCGGTGGAAAAGGCCAAGTCCGGACATCCCGGCATGCCGATGGGCATGGCCGACGTCGCGACCGTGCTGTTCACGCAATTCCTCAAATTCGACCCAGAGCACCCCAAATGGCCGGACCGCGACCGCTTCATCCTCTCGGCAGGGCACGGCTCGATGCTGCTCTATGCGCTGCTCTACCTCACCGGCTATGACGATATCACCATCGGCGAGTTGAAGAATTTCCGCCAGCTGGGCGCGAAGACCGCAGGCCATCCCGAATACGGTCACGCAGCGGGCATCGAAACCACCACCGGCCCGCTGGGTCAGGGCATCGCCAACGCGGTCGGCATGGCGCTCGCTGAGCGGATGCAGGCATCGCGCTTTGGCGAAGACCTCGTGAACCATTATACCTACGTCATCGCCGGCGACGGCTGCCTGATGGAAGGCATCAGTCAGGAAGCGATCTCGCTCGCCGGACATCTGAAGCTCGGCAAGCTCATCGTGCTGTGGGACGACAACAACATCAGCATTGACGGCAAGCTCAGCCTCAGCAGCTCGGAAGACCAGATCGCACGCTTCAAGGCCTGCGGCTGGGACGTGCAGGCCATCGACGGGCATGACCCCAAGGCCATCGCCGATGCCATCCGCACAGCGCAGAGCACCGCCACACCTTCGATGATCGCCTGCAAGACGACCATCGCCTTCGGCGCCCCCACCAAGGCGGGCTCGGAGAAAAGTCACGGCTCGCCGCTGGGCGCGGAAGAGATCGCCGGCGCGCGCAAGACGCTCAACTGGCCTTATGCGCCGTTCGAGATCCCGGAACATATCCTCGCAGGCTGGCGCGAGTACGGCGCGCGCCATGCGCTGGAATTCGCGTCATGGACAGACCGGCTGAACAACGCCAACGATGTTTCACGTGAAACATTCGAGCGCCTGATGGAGAAGGCTCTGCCCGAGAACTGGAACGCACCGCTCGATGCGCTGAAGAAGAAATGGGCGGAGACCGCACCGAAGATGGCCACCCGCAAGGCATCGGGCGAAGTGCTGAACGTACTGGCTCCCGCTATCCCGGAAATGATCGGCGGCTCCGCCGATCTCACCGGCTCGGTCAACACCAAGACCGACGCGCTGCTGCCCGTCACGCCCAAGGACTTCTCCGGGCGCTACATCTACTGGGGCATCCGTGAGCACGGCATGGCCGCCGCGATGAACGGCATGGCGCTGCATGGCGACCTCATCCCCTATGCCGGGACGTTCCTGGTGTTCACCGATTACTGCAAACCGGCCATCCGCCTTTCTGCATTGATGGAACAGCGCGTGATCTATGTGATGACGCATGATTCCATCGGACTCGGCGAGGACGGCCCGACGCACCAGCCGGTCGAGCATCTCGCGATGCTGCGCGCCATCCCGAACCTCAATGTGTTCCGCCCGGCGGACGCCATCGAGACTGCCGAATGCTGGGCGCTCGCGGTCGCAAGCCAGAAGACGCCGTCGGTGCTGTCGCTGACGCGTCAGGACCTGCCAACGCTGCGCCGTGAGCATACGGAGCAGAATCTTTCCGCGTTCGGCGGCTACGTGCTGTCGGAGTCGGAAGGCGAAGCGCAGGTGACACTACTCGCCACCGGCTCGGAAGTGCATCTCGCCATCGAGGCGCAGAAAGTGCTGAAGCAGAAAGGCATCGCTGCGCGCGTGTCGTCGCTGCCCTGCTGGAGATTGCTTGACCAGCAACCCAAGAAATACCGCGAGAAGGTGCTCGGCAAAGGCACGGCGCGCGTGGCCGTGGAGGCCGCAGTCGCATTCGGCTGGGAACGCTACATCGGACGCACCGGCGCATTCGTTGGCATGAAAGGCTTCGGTGCGTCGGCCCCGGCGGAGGCATTGTACGAGCATTTCGGCATCACGGTGGATGCCATCGTGAAGGCAGCAGAGACGAAACTGTAATCCCATGGCTATCCGCATCGGCATCAACGGACTGGGACGCATCGGGCGGCTGGTATGGCGCGCGGTGGAAGAGCTGGGGCGTGATGACCTGAAGGTGGTCGCCGTCAACGGCCCCGCCACCAATGACACGCACGCGCAGCTGCTGAAATACGACTCGCTGCACGGCGTATTCGCGGGCACTATTTCGCATGATGCCAAGACCATCAATATGGGCAGCGGCAACGTGCCGGTCTACCACGAGCGCGACCCGCAGAATATCCCGTGGAAAAAGCATCAGGTCGATGTGCTGCTGGAATGCACCGGCGCATTCACCAAAAAGGCCGATGCCGAAAAGCACATCGCCAGCGGCGCGAAAAAAATTCTTATCTCCGCACCCTCGCCCGACGCCGACGCGACGATCGTCTACGGCGTGAACAACAAGGTGCTGAAGAAAAGCCATCGCGTCATTTCGGTGGGCTCCTGCACCACCAACTGCCTCGCGCCCGTCGCCAAAACGCTGAATGACGCGGTCGGGATCCAGCAGGGTTTTATGACCACCATCCACGCCTATACCGGCGACCAGAATCTTGTCGATAGCAGCCATAAGGATCTGCGCCGCGCGCGTGCCGCCGCGCTCTCGATGGTTCCCACTTCGACGGGTGCTGCGAAGGCGCTGGGCCTCGTACTGCCGGAGCTGGCCGGGAAACTTGACGGGACAGCTATCCGCGTGCCCGTCGCAAACGTGTCGATGGTGGATCTCACTTTTACTGCGGCACGCGATACCAGCGCAGATGAAATAAACGCTGCTATCGTGAAGGCGGCCAAAGGCAAGATGCAGGGCATCCTCGGCACATCCAATCTGCCGCTGGTATCCATCGACTTCAACCATCGCCCGGAGAGTTCCATATTCGATCTCACCGGCACGACGGTGGTGAACAAACGCTTTGTGCGCGTCGCGGCATGGTACGATAACGAGTGGGGCTTCTCCTGCCGCATGCTCGACGTGGCGGCGCTGGCGGGGAAATAATTCCGTCACCCGTTTTCTCTTCCGGGTTTGTGATTTTTATTTTCTGTTTTCCGGGTTCCAATTTCCGGTTTGCATTCCCAGAAATATGTATATAACGAATTCATGGCCACCAGATTTAGCAGTCTTGACGATGTCGACGTCGCGGGTAAAACCGTGCTGGTGCGTGTGGACCTCAACGTGCCCATGCAGCAGGGCCGCATCAGCGACCGCGAGCGTATCACGCGCATCGTCCCCACCCTCGAAGTCCTGATAAAGCGCAGAGCGCGCGTCGTGGTGATGTCGCATTTCGGGCGGCCCGAGGGCCATGTCGTGCTGGGCATGTCGCTGGCGCCGCTGGTGGATGCGCTGTCCGAAGCACTGGGCGGAAAGGACGTGCGTTTCGGTGTGGATTGCGTCGGCCCGGCCGCGCAGAGCGCCGTCGCCGCGCTGAAGCCGGGCGAAGTGCTGTTGCTTGAGAATCTGCGTTTCCACGCGGAGGAAAAGGCCAACGACCCCATATTCGGAAAAGCCCTCGCCTCGCTGGGCGACATCTATGTGAATGATGCGTTCTCCTGCTCACACCGCGCGCATGCCTCCATCGTGGGCATCGCGAAGCACCTTCCCGCCGTCGCCGGGCGATTGATGCAGGAGGAGCTCGAAGCACTGGGCACGATCCTCGACCAGCCGAAGAAACCCATCGCGGCCATCATCGGCGGCGCGAAGGTATCGACCAACCTCGCCCTGCTCTCCGCGCTGGTGGAGCGCATGGATATGATGGTGGTAGGCGGCGGCATGGCCAATACGTTCCTCTATGCACAGGGCCATTCTGTCGGTGCATCGCTGTGCGAGCCATCCCTGAAAAAGACGGCGCTCGAAATTTTGAAAAAGGCCGAAAAGCACGGCTGCGAGATACTGCTGCCCGAAGACGTGGTCGCCGCCCGAACACTTGCGGCCAGCGCCCCTTGCGAGGTGATGCCGGTGGGCAAGCTGCCCAAGGACATGATGATCCTCGACATCGGCCCGCGCACGGCGATGCACATCAGCGGCAAACTGGAATCCTGCGCGACCGTCGTCTGGAACGGGCCGCTGGGCGCATTCGAATTCAGCCCGTTCGACACCGGAACCATCAGCCTCGCGCGCATGGTGGCAAGCCTCACCTATCAGGGCAAGATGAAAAGCATCGCGGGCGGCGGCGACACGGTGTCCTCGCTCAAGCATGCGGGACTGGCACAGAGTTTCACCTATATGTCCACTGCGGGCGGCGCGTTCCTCGAATGGCTCGAGGGAAAGACCCTGCCCGGCATCGCATCACTGGAAAACCAGAAGGAGAAGGCCGCATGAAAGACCGCCTCATCGTCGTGCATTCCAAGGAGCATGTGTACGACGCGCTCGATGTCGCCCGCGAGCTGCATGCCCCGGTGATGCTGCAAAGCTATGAAAACGCGGTGTTCAGTGTGGGTATCCCCTACCTCAAATCCATCCAGCTTTCGGCGGCGAAGCGTTTTGACGACGTGAATTTCACCTTCATATTCGATTGTCAGGACGATGCGGGCGCGGTGCTGGCGGCGCTGCGGCAAGGCTGCACCCATATCCGCTTCTCCGGCAAGCCGGAAGCATTCAAGAAGCTTTCCGACATCGCCGAGGCACAGAAGGCGACGCTCATCAACCGCCCCTTCGAGGCGCTCGACCTGCTGTATCATCAGGATCCGCGCCTGATGTGCCGCGCATGGCTGAAACCGCTCGCCGCGCGCGCCGCGTGATTGCAATTCTTGCCTGAACGGGCTATTCCGTCGGAAACGCATTTAAGGAACAAGGCATTATGAAACTCACACGCACCGTAAAACAGAGTCTTTCCTGGTACGAGAGCGACAGCCTCGGCACGAAGACCAACCTCGCGCGCCTGCTCATGCACGGGCGGCTGGGCGGTACGGGCAAGCTGGTCATCCTTCCGGTCGATCAGGGCTTCGAGCATGGCCCCGCGCGC
>JADZBT010000091.1 GCA_020851915.1 Alphaproteobacteria bacterium
GGGAAGAAGCTCCTTCTCCCATAGGGAGAAGGCGGGGGATGAGGGGCCTGATGGTGCGATGGGTGCATCATTCCCTCCCCCGCGCGACCAGCAGCGGCAGGCGCTGTGCCAGATGGATCAGCAGGCCGATGCACATGATGATGCTAGAGATGTAGGGGAACAAGCGCCCGGCATTGTTCACTACCGCAAGTACGGTGGATACCGCACCGTCCTGCGCGATGAAGGAGGACTGGTAGAAGGTGTAGCCCTTGTAGCGCAGCGGCGCGTTCATCTCGATGCGGCTCTTCCAGTGGAGCGCGCCGTCGGTGAGTTCCACGTCGGAATGGTAGCTTCTGGGCGTATCCGTGCCGGGATAGGTGGTGCGCTCGAAACGCACCAGCCGCAGCGTAAACGGCAGCGCGGTACGTGCGGGACGCAGCGCCACGAGGTAGCGCCCGTCGCCGGTATCGATATGCTGCGCCACCGGCATGTCCTTGAAGACGCCGTAGTCGCCGTCGGCATCATCGCCCGCGCCCGATAGGGTGAAAAGCAGGGCGGAGAGATTGGCCTCGGCCTCTTTCGCGGGCGGGGCTTCGGTGAGCGCCACCATCTTGTGCATGCCGTGGGCGTTGCCTTCCAGTGGCGTGGGGCGCGGAGAGAGGGAGGCGTTGCGGTAGAAAGCCCCCACCGTAATCGAGAAGGGAAGCTCCGGTGCGGTGAGCGACGCGCCTTCGCGCAGCGTGGATTCGTCGAATACGGCGACGTCCTGATAGAGGCCCTTGCCGGTTTCTTTGGAAAGCGCCAGCTCCACCCGGTAGTAATCCGCGATGAAGGCGCTCTCGCCGCCCTCGGGGATGACCAAGTGGCCCTCGTAGCTGAACAGCGCGGTGATGAAGCCGCCCACGAGCAACAGCAGCGCGCCGGCATGCAGGGTGAGCGTGCCCAGCTTGTGCATGCGCCATGGTTCGCGCGCGAGCTTGATGAGCAGGCCCAACGCCACCAGCACCAGCACGGACGCGCCGCCGGGCAGGGGGATGAATCCGCCCGCCCAGAAGATCGCGGAAGAGAAGAATAGTTTCTGCGCCTGGTAGAGGCCGATATATTTCTGCGCCACCGTGCCGGTGGTGAGCAGCACCATCAGCCACAGCAGTAGATAGAAGAACAGCCGGGTGCTGGAGAGGAAGTCGAGCAGCGGAGAGAGCAGGCCCCTCATCCCTCGCCTTCTCCCCATGGTCGAAGGGGGCTCTTCTCCCTCTCCCATAGGGAGAGGGTCGGGGTGAGGGGCCCGCTGCGGCGATTCGGCGACCAAATTACTCTACCCCCCACGCATTCTCGATATGCGCCGGGAATTCGCCCGGCGACACCAGCACCGCGTCGAAGCGCGGCGAGAGTTTGGTATAGCGCGGATGCTTCTGCATGAAGGCCGCTGCGGCGCGGGTGAGGCGCTCGCGCTGGCGCGGCTGGATGGATTCCGCCGCCGCGCGCTGGGTGACGCGCGCCTTGACCTCGACGAATACGAGGGTCGTGCCGCGCTGTACGATAAGATCCACTTCGCCCGCCTGCGTGCGCTCGCGCCAGGCGATGGGGCGGTAGCCTTTGAGCATCAGCAACCCCGCCGCCATCCATTCGGCGATGAGGCCGAGGAAATAGGAGCGGCGCTTGCGTTCCTGCGATGCGGTGCGTTCGGTCATGCGCCGGGACTTTCGGATTTGAGTGCCAGCGCGCGCGCGTAGACCTCTTTTTTGGGCATCCCGCTACGCGCGGCCACCAGCGTTGCGGCATCCTTCACGCTCATCTGGGGCAGTGCCTCGCGCAGCGCCATTTCCAGCGCGGCATCGTCCCATGCGCTGTGGTTTTTGTCCGGAGGCGCCACGACCAGCACCACCTCGCCCTTGGGGGTATCGGCCTGTGCGTAATGGTCGGCGAGTTCGTGCAATGTGCCGCGCCGCCATTCCTCGAAGCGCTTGGTGAGTTCGCGTGCGACCGTGCAGGCGCGATCGCCGCCCAGCAGCTCGGCCATGTCAGCGAGCGTTTCCGACAGGCGGCGCGGGGATTCGTAGAACACCAGCGTGGCCGCGATGCTGGACAGTTCGGAGAGTTCGGTGCGGCGCGCGGAGGATTTGGGCGGGAGGAAGCCTGCGAACAACACCCGGTCGGTGGCGAGTCCTGCGCCCATCAGCGCCGTGGTGAGCGCCGACGCGCCGGGGATGGGCGTGACCGCATGCCCGGCGGCCACGAGGTCGCGCACCAGCACGAAGCCGGGATCCGAGAGCAGCGGCGTGCCGGCGTCCGATACCAGCGCCACGGCCTTGCCGGATGCGATCTCGGCGGCGATCTTTGCGCCCGCGCGCTCGGTGTTGTGGTCGTGGTAAGAGAAGGTGGGCGTGTGGATGCCGTGATGCACCAGCAGCGTTTTGGTCACCCGCGTATCCTCGCAGGCGATGAGCGCCACGGAACGTAGCGTGTCGATGGCGCGCAGCGTCATGTCGCGCAGGTTGCCGATGGGCGTCGCCACCACATAAAGTCCCGCCGGAAGGGATTCTGTTCCGCCATTATCCATTTGCTTATTCGCACCCGGCATTTTATCTTCGAGGCCTCTTCTCATTCAGGCTGGGAATAGTAACCAAAAATGACCAATTTGCACCCGTTTTTCCTTCGCGCCGTTTCCATGCTTCTGCTGACCACACTCGCGGCATGCGGTGGGACGCCCGAGGAGCCTCCCAGCGCCGAGCGCCGCCCGCCCGCCGCTGCCGCCGGGGACATGCCGAGGCTGAAGATGCCGCCGCGCCATGCCATGCCGAAAGAGCGCCACCTTGCCTCCCCGACCGCGCCCGCGACGCGCGGACAGGCCGCCGTTGCGCCGGAGGCCGCGCCAGCCTCTCCTCCTGCCTATCGCAAGGTGAAGGTCGCGCTGCTCGTGCCGCAGACGGGAAACTCCGCAGATCTCGGCCGCGCCATGCTCGATGCGGCGCAACTGGCGCTCTACGATAAATACGCCTCACTGAATCCGGCACAGAAGCAAGCGGCCGACGTCATCCTACTGCCCAAGGATACGCGCGCGACCGCCAGCGAGGCCGCTGATGCCGCACGGCAGGCCATCGACGAAGGTGCGGATCTCATCCTCGGGCCGGTATTCAGCACGGCGCTCGCCGCTGTGGCCCCGCTCGCCCGCGAGAAGCAGGTCGAGGTGATCTCTTTCTCCAACGACAAGACCTCCGCCGGGGACGGCGTGTTCGTCATGGGCTTCACGCCCGAGGACCAGGTGGATCGCATCCTGCGCTACGCAGCGCGGCAGGGCGCGCACCGCTTCGCAGCGCTCCTGCCCAGCGATGCCTACGGCACGGCGGTTGCGCGCGCCGTGCAGAAATCCGTGGCGGATATAGGGGGCGAGGTGGCAGGCGTGGGATATTATTCCCCTAATGCGCCGGAGCTGTATGCCGAGATACGCGCACTGTTCGGTATCACCGATGCGCCCAGCGCGGCCGCCAAGGGCGATGGCGCATGGCAATCGACCGATCCGAACCGCTCCGCCGCGCCGCGCACATTCGACGCAGTGCTGATCCCCGAGGGCGGCGCGCGGCTGCAGGCGGTGGCCGAGGCCTTCGCCGCCTACGGCATCGACCCGCATGAGGTGATGGTGCTGGGCAGCGGCCAGTGGGACGACCGCGCCAACCCGCCGCCTGCAGCACTCAGCGGCGCGTGGTTCGTGAGTGCCGCCCCCGCGCAGCGCGACGTGTTCACCCGCCATTTCGAGAAGAGTTACGGCTATAAGCCACCGCGACTGGCGAGTCTTGCCTATGATGCGATGGCGCTGGCCTCGACGCTTGCCTTCGATCCGGCGGGCCGATCCTTCAGCCCCGAGACACTCACCGACCCGTCCGGCTTCAACGGGCCGGTGGACGGCATCTTCCGCTTCACGCCCGACGGGCAGTGCCAGCGCGGATTGGCCGTCATCGAGTTCTCCCCACAGGGATTCTCAGTCATCGATCCGCCTGCGGAATATTTTTGAAATATAGGGATTATTTTGTTATGGGCGATAAATAGCCCTAATTGAACAAAACCTTAACGATTCTGGCCTATCCTCTAACCGAGAACCAACCGATAACCTTGGCAACGGGAGAGGTGATGTATGAGTTATGTGGCCCCTATGGACGCGCTTCAGGAGGCGGCGTTCAACGGCAATGTTGCCTATCTTAAAGAGGCGATGGCCTCACCGGAGTTCAATCCCAATCACTGCGGCGAGAATGGATATTCCATTCTGGGGCTGGCACTGGAACATCCGGAATTCGTCGCGTTACTGCTCTCGCGTGCCGATATTAACCCCAATATCGCAATGAACACCCGGAAGTCGATAACGGCCATGAGCGTGCTGGACGAAGCTATCATGGGAGGCGCTCCCGGGGGAGTAGAGCGCAACTGGCGGGAATACCAGAAATCCGGCGACTTGCTGATGGCCCATCCTGCTATCCATCTGGAGGCAAAGAATCAAATGGGATTCACACCGCTGCATATGGCGGCGATGAGCGGTAATCTGCACGCTGCGGAATCGCTGAAGTCGCATGGTGCGAACGTCATGGCGATGGATAATGACGGCCATACTCCGGGCGACATCGCCGGTTTTTCTAAGACCAGCAGCAATTACAAACGTACCGCCGGGCTGAGTGAGGCTATGGGCGCGCTGCTCCCGCTCTCGCCCGAGAACGAGAAGCGCATTTTTACAAAAAAGGCCCGGGGCGAGGTGGCGGGGATATTGGATACGATCGCGCCCGGCGCGACCCTCCGTGCTCATGGCAAGGACTTCCAGATAGAATTGCCCTTCGGCAACCGGTCGCTGGGCGCGCGCGAGCAGCAGGCGCATGGCGTGGCGGATATTCTGAAGGGCCTGTTCCGTGTCGAGCAGGTGTATGCGAACAAGGGCGTGGTGTCCATCCCTCATCCCCATGGCGTGCTGAAGGAAGTGCTGGAAGCCGAAATGGCCAGCAGAAGCGCTGCTGCGGGACGCTAGCCGCTCACCAACTCCCCGATCACCGTGTTGAGCACCAGCATGCCTTTCGGCGTGGCGCGCAGGCGCGCGTCATCCAGTGTGATGAAGCCTGCATTCGTGAGCGATGCGAGTTTTGCGGGGTCGAGTGCGCCGGGAAACTCCTGACCGGTCTTTTGCCTGAAGGCAGCGCGGGAGATGCCCTCGCGCAGGCGCAGACCCATCAGCAATAATTCTTCCAGCCGCTCCTGCGGCGTGAGGGTAAGACGTTCCTCGGTAGCATGCCCCAGCGATTCGACGGCGGAGAGCCAGCGTTCCGGGCTTTTGCGGGTGTGCCAGGCGATGCGGCCTTCGGGAAGGGTAAGACGTCCGTGCGCGCCGGGGCCGATGCCCACATAATCGTCGCCCTGCCAGTAGGCGAGGTTGTGGCGGCACTCCTGGCCGGGGCGGGCGTGGTTGGATACCTCGTAGGCGGGGATGCCCGCTGATTCCATGATGTGTTGCGTGAGGGTGAACAATTCCTCCGAGGTCACCTCGTCGGGCAGGGTGAAGAGGCGCTTGCGGTAGGCGGTGTCGAAGGCGGTGTTGGGCTCGATGGTGAGCTGGTAGAGCGAGAGATGCCCATCGGCGCGGGTGAGCGCCTCGCGCAGCTCGGCTTCCCATGCGGCGGGCGTCTGGCCGGGGCGCGCATAGATGAGATCGAACGAAGTGCGCGGGAATAGTGCTTGCGCGACATCAAAGGCAGCGAGTGCTTCGCTGACGCTATGGTGACGGCCGAGGAATTGCAGGTCGGCGTCGCGTAAGGACTGGATGCCCATCGATATGCGGGTGACGCCCGCTGCGCGAAAATCTGCCAGCCGCGCGGCTTCCACGGAGGTGGGGTTGGCTTCAAGCGTGATCTCGGTGGCGGCGGTGATGCCCCAGAGGTCGTTGGCGCGTTCGAGCAGAGCAGCGACGGTGGCGGGCTCCATCAGCGAGGGCGTGCCGCCGCCGAAGAAAATGCTCACGAGCGGCTGCTTTGGTGCTTCCTGCGCCCAGTATTCCATCTCGCGCAGCAGGGCATCACGCCAGTGCGTGTGGTCGATGCGGTCGCGCACATGGCTGTTGAAATCGCAATAGGGGCATTTCGACAGGCAGAAGGGCCAATGGATGTACAGGGAGAGCGGAACGGTCGCCTCAGGCATACATCATCACATGGGGGATATTGGCGTCGAGATAGACGGGCGCGTCGGGCGGCGCGGAGAATCCCAGCGATTCGTAGAAGCCCCGGCTGCGTACCTGCGAAGAGAGCATGAAACGGGTCACGCCCTGCGCGCGGAGGTAATCCATCATCGTTTCCATCAATGCGCGCCCGAGGCCCTGCCCGCGATATTCCTGAAGCGTGGCGATGCGTTCGAGTTTGCCGATATTGTCTTCTACAATACGCACGCGGCCAGTGGCGGCGGGTGTGCCGTCGACCTTTATCAGGAAATGGGTGGCGTCGGATTCGAACTCGTCCAGCTCTTCCGCGAGCGGAACCTGCTGCTCTTCGACGAATACGCGCAGGCGGATGGCCGTCGCATCCGCGAAGGCGGGCGCGTCGGAACGGAAGACGGCGACGGTCACGCTGCGTTGCGGAGGCATTGGCGGTACAAGAGTGAAAACGCCTGCGCGCGGTGGCTGATGCGCTCCTTGGCGTCGGGCTGCATCTCGCCGAAGGTGAGGTCGTAGCCGTGGGGCAGGAAGATGGGGTCGTAGCCGAAACCGTGCGTCCCTCGCGGCGGGAAGGTCAGGCGTCCCTCCACCTTTCCCTCGACATGCTCGACATGGCCGTCGGGCCAGGCGAGGCACAGCGCACAGATGAAATAGGCGGGCGTGCCGGTGGGGGTGATGCCCTTGCCGTCGAGCTCGCGTGCGACGCGATCCATCGCGTTGGCAAAATTCTTATCCGGCCCGGCCCAGCGCGCGGAGTAGATACCGGGAGCACCGTCCAGTGCCGGAATCACCAGCCCGGAATCGTCGGCGAGCGAGGGGAGCTCGGTGGCCCGCACCGTATGCCGGGCTTTGAGTTCGGCATTGGCGGTGAAGCTGTCACCGGTTTCGTCCGGTTCTGTCACGTGCAGGTCACCGGAAGACATCACGGCGATGCCAAGCGGGGCCACCAGCGTGCGGAATTCGGCGAGCTTGCCCGGATTGTGGGTGGCGATGACCAGTGTGTTGGCGGTGAATGGTCGCATGATGCTACGCCGCCTTTTTCACCTGCTGTAATGCGGCGCGCTGGAACTCCACCAGCTCCGCGATACCCTTGCGGGCGAGGGCGAACATCTGCGCGAATTGCTCCTCGGTGAACGGCGCCTGCTCGGCGGTTCCCTGAATCTCGATGATGCGGCCACGGTCATCCATGACGAAATTCACGTCGGCATGGGCGCTGCTGTCTTCGATATAGTCGAGGTCGAGCACCGCGCCGGGGCCGACGATGCCGCAGGATACCGCAGCGACATGGCCCGAGAGCGGAAGTTGCGCGAGCTGCCGGTCGGCGACCAGTTTTTCGAGCGCCATACGCAGCGCGACATAGCCGCCGTTGATCGCGGCGGTGCGCGTGCCGCCGTCGGCCTGCAGCACGTCGCAGTCGATGAGTATCTGGCGCTCACCCAGCAGCGCGAGGTCGGTCACCGAGCGCAAGGAGCGGCCGATCAGGCGCTGTATCTCCTGCGTGCGGCCCGATTGCTTGCCGCGCGCGGCCTCGCGGTCCATGCGGCTGTGGGTCGAGCGCGGCAGCATGCCGTATTCCGCCGTCACCCAGCCGCTGTTCTTGCCGCGCAGGAACGGCGGGACGCGGTTCTCCACCGTCGCCGTGCAGAGCACCTTGGTGTTGCCGCATTCGATGAGGCACGATCCCTCCGCATAGGGGCTCACGCCCGTGGTGAGGGTGATGGGGCGCAGGGCGTCGGAATGTCGTCCGCTGGGGCGCATGATGGTTCTCCATGGTTGTATCGACTCGCATAAAGCGAGTTTCTGACGTGTTTCGCAAGCCTTTTTCTGTGTTTTCGCGAAGTTGCTCTTGAAATAGGCGGTCGCAGGCACGATATTACGCCCGCAACGACGATAAACACAGGAGCCCCATGGCACATCCGCAAACAGAGGACGAAGAGTCCGTTCAGGACGCCGCATCCGAAGAGAGCGCGCCCGCAGAGGAAGCAATCGCGCAGAAGGTCGAGGACGCGCTTGTCGAGGAAGTGGCGGCGCTGAAGGACCAGTTGCTGCGCGCCGTCGCCGAGTCGGAGAATATCCGCCGCCGCGCCCAGCGCGACCTTGAGGATGCGCGCAAATACGCGGTATCGGGCTTCGCGCGCGAGCTGGTGGGCGTGACGGAGAACCTCCAGCGCGCGCTGGAGAGCGTGCCCCCGGAAGCGAGAGAGAAGGACGAATTCCTCAAGACGCTCACCGAGGGCGTACAGATCACCCAGCAGGAGCTGCTGTCCATATTCGAGAAGGCGGGCATACGGCGCATCGACCCGCTGGGGCAGAAATTCGACCATAATTTCCATCAGGCCGTGGTGCAGATCGTCGATCCCGACAACGAGCCCGGCACAGTGGTGCAGGTCATTCAGGCGGGCTATGTCATCCATGACCGCCTGCTGCGCCCGGCGATGGTCGGCGTGGCGAAATGAGAGATATGTACTGCTTCCCGCAACGGGGGCAACCATAATTCTGTTGACACGGGCCGCTTCCGCGCTATATTTGCCGCCCTTTACCCCGCAAGGGTCAGGTGCGCGTGCGTGCCGCGAGGGAAAAATTTAGGAAATACAACGCATACGGTTAGGGGCGGAATATGTTTGCAGTAGTGGCATCGGGTGGAAAACAATACAAGGTAGCCGCAGGCGA
Source organism: Alphaproteobacteria bacterium (assembly GCA_020851915.1). GTDB lineage: Bacteria > Pseudomonadota > Alphaproteobacteria > Rickettsiales > RI-342 > JADZBT01. The sequence goes on from JADZBT010000091.1 coordinate 8,825, forward strand.
CCTCGTGCATGTGGAAAAGCTGGCCGGAAACGCCGGTGACAGCGTGACGCTGGACAAGGTGCTGGCCGTCGGCGATAAGCTGGGCAACCCGACCGTAGCGGACGCCACGGTGAAGGCGACGATCGTATCGCAGGAAAAGGGCGATAAGGTCATCATCTTCAAAAAGAAGCGCCGCCAGAACTATCGCCGCAAGAACGGCCACCGTCAGGAGCTGACCCTGCTGCACGTGCTGGAGATCACCGTCGGCGGCAAGTCGGTAGCTAAAGCCGAGCCGCGCGAGATCAAAAAGCCGAAGCAGGCTGCCGCTGCGCCGACCACGGCGAAGAAGGCCGCGAAGAAGGCTGTTGCAGAAAAGGCCGCGCCGAGCAAGAAGGCCGAGGCCAAGACGGAAGCCAAGAAGACCGCCGCCAAGAAACCGGCGGAGAAGAATGAGTCGGCAGAGAAAAAGCCTGCGGCCAAGAAGCCCGCAGCGAAAAAAGCTCCGGCCAAGAAGTAACCCGCAATTTAAGAATTCAGTATAAGGACGATTCGTCATGGCTCATAAAAAATCAGGTGGTAGTTCACGTAACGGTCGCGATTCCGCCGGCCGACGCCTTGGAGTGAAGAAATACGGTGACCAGCTGGTCGTTCCCGGCAACATCATCATGCGCCAGCGTGGCACGGAAGTGCATCCCGGCGAAGGCGTTGGCATGGGCAAGGATCACACCCTGTTCGCTCTGGTCGAGGGCCGCGTGAAGTTCTATCGCCGCGCTAATGACCGTGCGTTCGTGAAGATCGTTCCCGAAGCGGCTGCGTAACGCGCTGCGTTGAAGGATTGAGTGAAAGGGGAGTGGCGCGCCGCTCCCCTTTTGTGTTTGAGGAAGAGGGTGTGCCGTCATACTGCGCGAAAGCGCAGTATCTCTATCCGGATGCAGCCTGAGATCCTGCGGTCGGGCTGCAGGATGACGAAATAGAGAGTGTTTAAGGCGAAAACCATGCAGTTTCTCGATGAAGCGAAAATCTACGTGAAAAGCGGCAAGGGCGGCGATGGGTGCGTGAGCTTCCGCCGCGAACGCAACGTGCCCTTCGGCGGTCCCAATGGCGGCAACGGCGCGCGCGGCGGCGATGTCGTGGTTGAAGCGGTGAGCGGCCTCAACACGCTCATCGATTTCCGTTTCCAGCAGCATTTCAAAGCCGAGAACGGCGGGCAGGGACTGGGCAGCAGCGTCGACGGCCAGAAGGGAAAGGATTGCGTGCTGCGCGTGCCCGTCGGCACGCAGGTGTTCGACGACGAGAGCGAGCTGCTCATCGCCGATATGACGCATATTGGCCAGCGCGTGGTCATCGCCAAAGGCGGCAATGGCGGGTTCGGGAACGCCTACTTCAAATCCTCCACCAATCGCGCGCCCAAGAATGCCAATCCCGGCCAGCCCGCGCAGGAATATACCATCCGGCTGGTGCTGAAGCTGCTGTCGGACGCGGGGCTGGTGGGCCTGCCCAACGCGGGGAAATCGACATTCCTCGCCGCCACGTCGCGGGCGAAGCCCAAGATCGCGGGCTATCCCTTCACGACGCTCGTGCCGCAGCTGGGCGTGGTCTATGTCGATAACAAGGAATTCGTGCTGGCCGACCTGCCGGGACTCATCGAGGGCGCGCATGAGGGCGTGGGGCTGGGCGATCGTTTTCTGGGCCATGTCGAGCGGTGCGGCGTGCTGCTGCATCTGGTCGACGGCACGCAGGAGGATGTGGTAGGCGCGTACCAGACCATCCGCCACGAGTTGACGGAATACGGCCACGGCATCGCCGAGAAGGAAGAGCTGCTGGCGCTCAATAAATGCGACGCGATCCCGGACGAAGAAGTGGCCGAGAAAAAAGCCGCGCTTGAGAAAGCATCCGGAAAAGCGGTATATGTATTGTCCGGCGTGACCGGCGCGGGCGTGACCGAGGTCACCCGCCGCATGCTGGAAGCAGTGCTGGCGTTCCGTGCCGCGCATGCCGTCGCGGAAGTGCCGGTGGAGAAGATAGAAGAGTCCGAGAGTCAAAGAGTTCAAGAGTCGTAGAAGGTTCAATTCGCTTTGACTCTTCGACTCTCAAACACTTAGACTCTCGCAAAAGGAGACAAACATGGCCGGATTCGCCCGTTATTTTTCCGATGCGCCGTGGGAGAAGAAGGTCGGCTATTGCCGTGCGCTCCGGGCCGGGAATCATATCTACGTCACCGGCACGGTAGCCATCAATGACGACGGCACGGTGTGCGCGCCGGGGGATGCCTACGCGCAGACCAAACGCGGCCTGGAGCTGATCGCCCGCGCGCTGTCGCCGATGGGCGCGGAGCTGTGCGACGTCGTGCGTACCCGCATGTTCGTGACGGATATTTCGCGCTGGGAAGAGTATGGCCGCGCGCATCGTGAAGCCTTCGGCCAGACGCCGCCCGCTACCACCATGGTGGAGATCTCGCGGCTTATCGGCGACGGCATGATGATCGAGATCGAGGCCGATGCGGTACTTGAAGAGTAGAAAGGATATTCCCTCCCCCTCAGGGGGAGGGTTAGGGTGGGGGCGCAACGCACCTGAGAGCGGCTGTGAGGCCCCCCTCCCATCCTCCCCCCTGCGGGGGGAGGGGTTATGAGAACCGTCGGCCTGCTCGGAGGCTCCTTCAATCCCGCGCATGAGGGGCATCGCTTCGTCAGCACCGAGATGATGAAGCGGCTGGGTCTGGACGAGGTGTGGTGGCTGGTCAGCCCGCAGAACCCGCTGAAAGAAAAACACGGCATGGCCGATTACGCCACGCGGCTGGAACATGCGCGCATGGTCGCCGCGCATCCGCGCATTCGCGTGAGCGACGTCGAAAAAAAGCGCGGCCTCTGTTACACGATCGACACGCTTTTATATCTCACCCGCCGCTATCCCAGCATACGCTTTGTTTGGCTGATGGGCTCCGACAGCCTTGCCGGCTTCCATCGTTGGAAAAAATGGCGAAAAATCGCCGAGATCGTGCCCATCGCCGTATGGGATCGCGGAGAGGACTTCCCGCGCGTGCTGCGCTGCAAGGCGGCGCGGACGCTCGCCCGTTTCCGAAGGAATTACAGGGAATTAATGAGCGACCCACCGTCCGCGCCGCCGGTCTGGGCCTATCTCCGGGGCCGAAAACACGGGCTTTCCGCGACGTTTTTACGAGAAACCCGTGGTAAAAA
>JADZBT010000092.1 GCA_020851915.1 Alphaproteobacteria bacterium
ACTGCCAGATAATTCCGGTGCTCAAATCCGTATTTCTCTTCCATCCATACTGCCGTTTCGGTCGGGATGTCGCCTGCGCCGGAGTGGATGATGATACCGTAATCGCGGAAATCCACCGGTTCGTCGCCGTCGAGTGCTTTGCGGAAGGCGTCCAGCCGGGCGTAATGCACGGCGATATAGGCATATCCCATCTCACCGTCGGTATCCGGGCCGCGATAGAGCAGCAGGCAGAACACGTCGTTCGCCAGCGTCGACCCGGAAAATCCCAGCGCCGATCCCGATGTCTTGTTGCCGCCGACGAGGTTGGTGAAGGACATAAACTGACAACGTACTCACATTATTGTCATCCCGGCGAAGGCCGGGATCTCATGCATCCGCATGCGTGCATGGAGAGATAAGATCCCGGCCTTCGCCGGGATGACAACTAATCTATAGGCCAGAGACGCCGCGTTGCCAAGCCCCTACCGCATTCCGCCGCGCTGGCGGAGGGCGCGGAGTTTGGTGAGGAGTTTGTTGAGCAAGGGTTCGTCTGCGCCTTGCGCGGCGACGAGGTTTCCCTCGGCCTGCCCGACCGCCTGCTCGACGAGCAGGCGCAGCTTCTGCGCGGCGCTTCCTACCAGCGGCTCGTGGACTCCCCCCAGTTTTTCCTTCAGCTTCACGAAGGTCATCAGCAGGTACATCAAACCTTCCTTATGCTCCACAGGCCCGTCGAAATTGGCGGCGCTGGGAGCGGGGGGCGGCGTATCGTCGTTGGGGAACACCATGGATTAAGCCTTCTCCGGCATCATCGCTAGCAGCCGGTCGGTGAGTGCCACGGGCAAGGCACGGAGCAGCCACAGCATCGCATACATGGGGAAGGGGAACGCGATGCGCGCTTTGTTGCGCGCCAATCCGCGCCGGATGATGCGCGCGGCCTTCGCGGCGTCCATGATGAAGGGCATGGGAAAGCGGTTGACGTCGGTCATCGGCGTGCGGATGAAACCGGGGCAGATGACGGACACTTCCACGTTATCGTTCCGCAACCAGCCGCGCAGGCCCTCGCCATAGGCCAGCACGGCGGCCTTGCTCGCGGAATAGGCGGGCGCACCGGGCATGCCGCGCAGGCCTGCGAGCGAACTCATAATGGCGATCTGCCCATGGCGGCGCGTCTGCATGTAGGGGATGATGGGCAATACGGTGTTGAGTACACCATCGAGATTCGCGGCGAAGATCGCACGCGCCTGTTTCTCGGATTCCGTGCCACCTGCCGTGCCCGCCGAGATGCCCGCGTTGGCGATGACCAGCTCCAGCGGCGCATCGTAATTGACCTTGAGTATCCAGTCTTCCATCGCCGCGCTGTCGGTGACGTCGATGCAGGCGGTCGTGACCCGCGCGCCGCGCGCGCCGCAGCGTGCGGCGACCTCCGCCAGCCGGTCGGCATTCCGGGCGCACAGGAAGAGCTGTACGCCGGGCGCGGCATAGGCTTCCGCCAGTGCTGCGCCGATGCCACTGCTGGCGCCGGTAATTAAAATGGAACGCGGGTTCTGCATGCGGGAATGATTAACCGTTGTCATCTATTTCTTATTGTGGTTTTAATGCCCTACGGGTGCGCCCGCAATGGGAAAAGGAGCCACATGTCCGATATACTCCACCGCCGTGGTCTGATGTTCGTGCTCTCTTCGCCCTCGGGCGCGGGAAAGACCACCGTCTCGCGCCGCCTGCTCGCGCGCGATCCCAACTTGCAGATCTCTATTTCCGTTACCACGCGCACGCGCCGTCCCAGCGAGGTCGACGGCGAGGATTATTACTTTATCGACGAAAAAGAATTCAGCCGCATGACGATGAATCAGGAGCTGCTGGAATATGCGCGGGTGTTCGGGAATTTCTACGGTACGCCCAAAGCGCCCGTGGAGCGCGCGCTCGATGAGGGCAGGGACGTGCTGTTCGACATCGACTGGCAGGGCACGCGGCAGCTTCGCAGCAACAAGAACAGCCGCCGCGATCTGGTGAGCGTGTTCATCCTTCCGCCCTCGATGGACGAGCTGGAACGCCGCCTCCGCACCCGCGCGCAGGACAGCGACGCCGTGGTGAAGGAACGCATGGCCAAGGCCAAGGACGAGATCAGCCATTGGGACGAATATGATTACGTGGTGGTGAACGAGGATCTGGAAAAGACGCTGGAAACGGTAAGCGCTATCCTCAACGGCGAGCGCCACCACAAGAAGCGCCAGAAGATCCGTATCCAGCAGTTCGTCGATGCGCTTTGTAAGGAATGATGGAAGCTCCCTCCCCCGCAGGGGGAGGGTTGGGGTGGGGGCATTATATGTTCCATAGAGGCCAACTGCGCTCCCCTCCCAGCCTCCCCCCTATGGGAGGAGGAGTGTCGCTTCTCCGTCTCAACGCATTCCATATACTGACCCCCATTGTATTGCTTGCGCCGCCGCTCGCGCTGGCGGCGGGGCTGGCGATGACGCCGCTGCTCATTCTCGCGGTGGTGCTGGCAGCGCAGCCGCTCTATAGCCACCGGGCGCTGATCCATTCGGTGCGTTCGCCGCTCATCGGGTTGCCGCTGTGCTGGATGCTGCTGAGTGCCCTCTGGGCGGTGGATGTGGCGGATGCGTTGAACCTGTGGTGGCGGCTGGCATTCATTTTCCTGTCAGGCGCAATGCTTGCGGAGGTAAGTGGCCTCAAATCCTTTACCCCGCAGCATTCCGTGGAACGCATGGCCGTTATCGGCATTGCCATTGCCTGTGCGCTGGCGGCGATCGCGGGCATCGGGCATGGCGTGCTCATCCGGCCCGTGCTGGCGATGTTCGGGCATGAATTTCTGGGACACGAGCTCAATCGCGGCGCGACGGTGATGGCGGTGTTGGTCTGGCCCGCCGCGCTGGCGGCGTGGCAGATGAACCATCGGAAATTGGCCTATGCGCTGCCGGTCATCGTGCTGGCGGTGCTGCTGCCGCTGGAGAGCCTTTCCGCCGTGGTAGGGCTCTCGGCGGCCATTGCTGTGGCGGCGTTGGCGCTAGGCTTGCGCGAACGCGCGCTGCGCTGGATAGGCGTGGCGGTGCTGCTGGGAATTCTTGTGACGCCGTTCATTCTCTATTTCGGTATCGATACCGTGCAGATGTCCGATGCCACCGAACGGAAGATACCGGCGACGGCACTGCATCGTATTTACATCTGGGAGTTCGCGTCGCATAAGGCGGCGGAGCATCCGGTGCTCGGTTGGGGACTCGACAGCTCACCGTCCATTCCCGGGCATGAGCAGGAATATATCCCCGGCTCCGGGCTGAAACTGCTGCCGCTGCATCCGCATAACAGCATCCTGCAGCTCTGGCTGGAGCTGGGGGCGGTGGGTGTGCTGCTGTTCACCGGGTTCGTGGGGACGTTGCTGCACCGCGCTACCGCCGCGCCATTGGCGTTGCAGGAAAAGACCTGCGCGGTGGCGATGCTGGTCACCTATCTGGTGGTGGGGCTTACGGCCTACGGCGTCTGGCAGGAATGGTGGGTGGCGACGGGGTTCATGGCGGCGGCGCTGATGCGCTACCTCATCACGCCGGCCGAAGTCGCGCATATGCAGTACTTAGCGCGCAAAACTCTGTGATGGAGAGATTCTCCGCCCGCCGCGTGCCGTCGATGCCCGCAGCGGTGAGCAATGCTTCCGTATCCACGCCGAGCGACTTCAGGCTGCCGCGCAGCATCTTGCGGCGCTGGCCGAAAGCGGCGTTGCACACCGTGGAGAGCGTGCGGTAATCGGCGGGTGCGACCGGCGTCTTGCGCGGGATAATGGATACGACCGTGGAGGTCACCTTGGGCGCGGGCGTGAATGCGCCCGGCGGGATGTCGAACAGCGGGTATGCCTCGCACAGCCATTGCGTCATCACCGAGAGCTTGCCGTAGGCTTTGCAGTCGGGGGTGGCGGTGATGCGGCCCGCGACCTCTTTCTGGAACATCAGGGTGAAGCTTTCGAAGAGGCTGGCCTTCTCCAGCCACTTGAAGAGCAGCTGGGTGGAAATATTGTAGGGCAGGTTGGCCACGATCTTGATGGGCGGCGGGCAGAGCGCGGATTCATCCACGGTGAGCGCATCGGCCTCATGCACTTCCAGTATGCCCGGAGCGGCGGCGGAGAGCTCGGCAAGGGCGGCGATGGCGCGGGAGTCCTTCTCCAGCGCAATGATCCGTCGCGCGCCGCATTCCAGCAATCCGCGCGTGAGGCCGCCGGGGCCGGGGCCGACCTCGATAACGGTGCACCCCGACAGGTCACCCGCGCTGCGAGCGATTTTTTTCGTGAGGTTGAGGTCGAACAGGAAGTTCTGGCCAAGTGACTTGCGCGGCGCAAGGTCATATTTGGCGACTGTCGCGCTGAGGGAAGGGAGATGAGAGAGGTCAGGAGGTGTGGACATACGGATGGATCCGGCCCCTCACCCTAACCCTCTCCCTATGGGAGAGGGAATACCGAAGCTCCTTCTCCCATAGGGAGAAGGCGGGGGATGAGGGGCCTGTGGATGCAATATTACTCACAGCCGGATCTCGATGAAGGCGTCGCGGCGCAGGTCGCGCATGAAGCGGCGGGCTTCGAGCGCCATCTTTTTCTGTACCAGCACCTCGCGTACCTGACTGACGTTCACCAGCGTGTTGCCGGCCTCAATGCGCTCGCACACGGTCATCAGGTGAATGCCCAGCTCCGTGCGGAACGGTTTGGAAATCTCGCCTGCCTTGAGCGTGCCGACGATCTTTTTCACGCCCGGATGCAGCGATTTCAACTGCACGCGGCCGAGATCCCATTTCGCGGGCATGGTCATGCCCCGCGCCGCCGCCTCGAAATCCTTGCAGCCGGAGATGCGCGCTGCGGTGTCGCGTGCCTTGGCGATCGCCGCATCGACATTCTCCTGCGGGCTGTTGGCCGCCAGCGGGAATACGATCTGGCGCAGCAGCACTTCGCTCTCGTCCGGAGAGGCTTTCACGGCCTGACGGCGGTCGATGAGCTTCACGATGTGGTAGCCGTCGATCATGCGGATGGGGGCCACGACCTCACCCTGTTTGGCGAACTGCACGGCCTTCTTCACCTCGTTGGGAAGCTGCTCCACCCGCTGCCACGATGCATCGGGTTCGCCGGTTCCGGAGAATTGCTTGGCGAGTTTCGAGAAATCCGCGCCGTCTTTTATTTCTTTCACCAGTTTATTGGACAGCTCCTGCGCGTCCGCCTCGGCGCTGGGCTCCGCGACCGGAAGGGTGAACTCCGCCAGCTTTATCTCGGTGACGTTCTGCGCGCCGCCGATGGTTTCCAGCGCCTCGTTCACTTCGCTTTCCGCCACGCGCACCTTGGGCTGGATTCGGCTACCCAGCAGCTTGTTCCAGACGATCTGCGCCTCGATCTGCCGTTCCATCGCGCTGCGGGTGATATGATTGTGGGCGAGGAAGGCGTCCATGCCGCCCGCATGCCCGGAATTCTCTTTCTCGATGGAGGCGATCGCGGCGTTCAGCTCATCGCGCGAAACGGAGATGCTGGCGCTGGATGCCGCCTGCTTTTGCAGGCTCTCGTCGATCAGGGTACGCATCAGCTGCGGAACCAGATGCTGGCGCACTTCCGGCGAATCCTTCAGGCCGGACAGGGCGATCACCAGCTGCATACGCTCCTGAATGTCATTGGAGGTAATAATGTCTTCATTGACGACCGCCGCGATGCCGTAGCTCTTGGCCTTCCCGTCGGAGTCTTCCGCCCGCGCGGGAACGTTCCATGCCAGAAGCGGCATCAGGAGCAGCAGTGAAAGCATCAGGTATCGCATGGGAATATGCCTCTTGGGTTCAGTCGGCGAGATTCTTGAGGGAGATGCGGAAGGTAAGCGAAGTGGCGGGTTCGATGTCACGGTCGCGGGTGAACTCCCTGTTCATATTGATGAGAAAGCTCAGGCATTCATTCGTGAACACCAATCCGGCTCCGCCGGAAATCATGCCGCCAGTCTCGGATAAATCTCTACGCCCGTTGGTCACAAAAGTCCAGCGATCCGACAGCGCGTAAGAAGCCGCCGCCGCCAGCTCGCGGCGATCGGAAAGATTGGGGTCATTGTTGAGCGAGATATAGGTAAGGTCGAGGCCGACGGGATCCATATCGATCCATGTATTCACTTCGTTACGGCGCGGGGATAGATCGTTCTCCGCCAGACGGAAGCGATAGCTGAGGCTCGCGCGGTCATAGTAGGTGGTGATGCGCCCGACATAATCTGAGAACAGGTCGTCCGGGTTGTCGCCGAAGGCGAAGCTGTCGTCCGTCTTCAGTCGGTAGCTTTGGCCGAACAGGAAATTGGTGTAGCGGTCGGCATCGAGGTTCAGGCTGCCGCGCAGGCCGTAATTGACGCGCGGGCCGCTCTCTACGCGGTCGCGGCCCGTCGAGCGGTTGGTGTTGAACAGGTTGGAATCGGAGAACTCTAGCACCTGACTGTCTTCGTTGGGTATTTCATCCGGGTTCGAGCCGTAGGGGCTGACGATGACCGCAGCGGTGGGCTCCAGCGTCACCGAGCCGCGCTGCATCGCGGCGATCAGCGGGTAGCGCCATGCCACCGACAACTCCGGCAGCAGGCGGCCCGCATAGGTGTCCTCCTGACCGCTGGAGGTGAGCGCGTTGTTCAGCGAATAGCCGTCACTGTGCAGCGCCGCCGTCACGTCGAATATCTGGCCGCCCGAAGAGAGCAGGGAGCGCTTCCATCCACCCGACAGCGATACGCGGCGGCTCTCGGCCCCAAGGCTGCGGTAGAGCAGCATCGCGCCGCTTTCGACGAACGCGCGGCCTCCCGCATAGGTGGGGGCGGATTCGTAGTAGTGCGATACATGCGGCAGGATGAACGGCGTGGTGGCCGGGTCGTCCTCGATGTTCAGGCCCTGAAACGCCAGCCCTTCCACGCTGGTGTAATTGCGCTTGTCGATGCCTTCGAGATAGACCCGCGAGGTGAGGGAGTCCTCGTTGCCGAAATCGTAGCGGCGTAGGTAGGTGTCGTTCGACGCCCACTTGCCGTTGAAGCCCCAGGCCCAGTGGTCGCTCATCTCGAAGCGGCCCTCGCCCCTCAGATGCCCGCGCAGGTCGCGCCCAGAGATCGCCTCGCCCGTGAGCGGGTCGCGCTGCTGCGGGTTCGTGATGCTGCCGCCGATCTCGTACTGCCCTTTCGAGGTAAGGTGGCGGAATTCGCCGATCATCACCGGCCCCTCGTCGGTGGTGATCATCGGGGTGAGGGTGGCGTCCATCTCCGGCGCGATGTTCACATAATAGGGAACCTGCGTCGTGGCGCCGAGGCTTGACGATACCGAGAAGGTCGGCACGAGGAATCCGCTCTGTCGGCCGGCGTTGGGCGTCGGATGCGAGAAATAGGGGGTGTAGAGTACCGGCACGCCGTACATCTCAAGCCACGCATTGCGATAGTGCATCCACTGCTCGGATTCGTCGATGGTGATCTTGTTGGCCTTGAGCTGCCACAGCGGATCCTTGCTCTCGCCGGTGGTTTCGTCGTGGCAGATCTTGCAAGGGGAATACACGGCCTTGTCCAGTTCGGTGACATATTCGTTCACGCGACGGCCCTCGGTGGCGGCCACCAGCGAGTTATCGCTCAGCCGCGCGCGGAGCTGTTTCGCCACGCCTTCCTTGAGGTCGTCCTTGAGGCGCACTTCCTGCGCGAAATAGACGTTGCCGTTGGGTTCGAGGATGCTCACATTCCCCATGGCCGTGACAATGCCGGAAGTCTTGTCATAGCTCAGGCTGTCGCTACGCAGGATGCGCTCGCCCTGTACCACCTCGACATGCCCCGTTGCCGTGACCACGTTGCGATCCTGCTCGTAGTGCATCTCCTCGGCTTCGATGTAGACGGGCGAATCTTCGAGCTTTTCTGCCTGTGCGGCGGGGGCATAAAATGCCGCCAGCACGCCGCATACCGCAACGCACGCACACAGGGATCGGGGGTGGCGTAACTTCTCCATGGGAGCATGCTTAACATATGTTGTGGAATAGTCCAGCCCGGAGGCGAGTTATCCACAATATGTGGTGGGCCTATTTCACTAAAAAATTAACAATTCTGTAACCTAAATCGAGGTAAAATAATGTAGTATTAAACCATTACCGGCCAGAAGTGGGTTGTTTTATGGTACAAACATTCGCAGACGAGTTCGAGGGAGATGGGGATATGAACGCAGCCCTCAATGACCCGGAATTTTTCGATGCCTCGCAGGGTCTGCTGGATAATGACGTGAAACTCGCGGATGGCGAAAAGGGTGCGGGCGCGAACAAGATACCGCCCCAGAAAATATCGCTGAAGCAGCTTGAGAACATATATAAGAACATACAGGGCGAACGTGCCGCAGGTGGTAGCGCGTTCAACTCGAATCTGCTGGATTACCTTGAATTACTGGCGGCCAATGTACCGGGCGATCTGGGCCAGCAGTTCCTGGCGCTCCATGAACGCGCAGAGAATCTGGTGAAAGTGAATGTTCCCGGCGATCATGGGTTCGGTGAGATCGAGAAGCGGGCGATAGACCATGAACTGCAACTGGGAATGATGGAGTTGAGGAAATACCTCGACGAACAGCTCAGCAAGCAGAAACGCGCCTAGGATTTTTTCTAGCCGTCCTCCAGATGCAATAGCACCGCGACCCCCACGAACAGGCTGATGAAGGCCGGGGCCCATGCCGCGAGGAATACCGGCAAGGTCTGCGACAATCCCAGCGCCCGCACGATATCCGACAGGAAATAGATCATGAATCCCACGAACACGCCGGTGGAGAGTAGCACGCCCGTGCCGCCGATGCGCGGCGGCTTGAGCGAGAATATCGCCCCCACGAATACCATCGCGCAGAGGAACAGGGGTAGCGACAATATCGCATGCCAGTGTAGCTCGTGGCGGATGGCCGAGAATCCTGCGGCCTGAAGTGTTTCGATGAATCCCGGGAGTTTCCAGAACGACATGGTTTCCGGCGAGGAGAAGCTGTTCTGTATCTGTGATACGGTGAGGTTGGTGGAAAGCTCGTAATGCTCCTTACGATGCGCGGGATCCTTCGGCGAGGTGATCAGCACGTTATCGAGCAGCCAGTGGCCTTCCATGAGTCGCGCGGTCTCGGCGTCCACCCGCTGCTCGAATGCGCCGCCGGTGTCGAACTTATAGATGGTGACGTCATACATCATCATGTCCTTCTGCGATGCGCGCAGGGCGTGGACGATGGTTTCGGCCTCGTGACCATCCTCCGTTTCGTCGATCTGCCTGAGCCACAGGCCGGAGGACGATACGGCAAGCATGCTGGCGCGTCCTTTCAGGTATTTGCCCTCCAGCTGTTCGTATTTGGAGAGCATGACCGACGCCAGCGGATTGAACGCGACGACGATGAAGACGCCGATGGCGAAGGCCAGCACCACCGGCGGCGTGAGGAATTGCCAGACGGAGATGCCCGCCGAGCGCGCGACGATCAGCTCGTGCGAGCGGGTAAGGCGCGAGAGCGTCAGGATGCCGCCGATAAGCACGGCAAAAATGATGATCTGCTGGAGGGCGTCGGGTAATTTAAGCAGCGCCATCTCTATGACCATGCCGAACGAGGTGGCGTCGTGGCTCGACGCACGGCGCAGCAACTCGATGATGTCCACCAGAAACAGCAGGCCGCCCATGACCGCCATCACCACCGCGATGCTGCTCAGATATTGCCGCCCGATATAGACGGAAAGGGTAAGCGGCACACGCATCAGGCGGCTCCCCCGGATTCACGGAGGAAGCTGGGGCGCTGTGGTATCTGCCATTGCTGCACCCGTTGCAGGAAGCGAACGCTCAGCCAACATGGCAGCAGTACGTTGGCATACATGAGGATCACCGCAAAGCCGTTGCTGGCGGCGATACTGGTGGCGCTGATGCCCAGACCGACCACGCCGATGGCGATGGTGTTCCCCACGCCGATGCGCTTGAATTGCCCACGCCGGTTGAACTGCCCGGACAGCAGCGCCGCCAGCGCCAGCAAGGTCAGCCCCATGCTGTAAAGCGGCCAGGTAAGCCGTTGATGCCCTTCGGCACGCAGTTTGAGCAGCAGGTTGTCGGGCGTGTCGTCCTGAGGGAAGAACAATTCGGTCAGATAGCGTTCTTTCGGCTCTCGCCAGCGCGAGGTGGCGGCCTTGGCGTAGATGCTGAGATCCAGCGAATAGCGGTCGAAATGTAGTAGCGACAACTGCCCGCGATCCGGATCGACGGCCTGCTGGTTGCCCTGCGACAGGATGAAGCGCGGCCCTGCCGGGGTCTGCACCAGCTTGCCTTCTTCGGCCATCAGGGTGACGCGGTGCTCGGGATCACGCCCGTCATGCACGAAGATGCCCTTGAGCGTGCCGTTCTGGAGCTTCTGGCGGATATAGACGGTCAGCCCGTCGATGGGCGTATTGAACACTTCCTCCTGCAGCAGCAGCGAGGCATAATTGTTGCGGATGAAGCTCTGCATATCCTTGAATTCGCGGTAGGACGCAGGCAGCAGCCACAGCGAGATGAGGTAGCCCAGCAGCGTCACCCCCGCCGCCACGATGAGCGCGGGGCGGGCGAGCTGCATCTTGCTGAGGCCGACATTCTCCAGCACCACCAACTCGCTCTCGACCAGCAGCTTATTATAGGAGTAGAGCACCGCGATGAACAGCGACAGCGGCAGGATAAGCCCCAGCAGCGAGGGCATCATCAGCAGCGTGAAATAAAGGAAGGTAGCGATACTCAGGCCCTTGTTGACGATGAGATCGATAAAGCGCAGCGATTGCGCCAGCCAGATGATACCCGTGAGGCTCAGCGTGACGAACAGCGTCGGCCCCAGCAGCAGCCGGATGAGGTAGCGGGTATAGGTGTTCACCTGAAACATAATCACTCTTGGCTTACGGCGTCTTTGATTGTATCACTGGACACGTTATTTCCCCGTTTTACCCACACCGAAGAGGATAGCATGAAACCCACTTTCGCCAAGCCGGATCTCTCAAAAGCCAAAACCGTCGTGGTCGGCATCTACGAGGGCGGCAGTCTAACCGCAGCCGCCAAAGAAGTCGACACCAAAGCGGGCGGGCTTATATCGAAGGCGGCGAAAAGCGGTGGCTTCAGCGGCAAGAAGGGCCAGTTCTCCGTGGTCGTTCCGGCGCGCGGATGGGACATGATCGTGCTGGCCGGTCTGGGCAAAGGCAAAGACCTCATCGACCTCGACATGCAGAACCTGGGCGGCGCGATCGTCAAGACGCTGAACGCCAAGCGCGTCGCCACGGCCTCGGTCGCGGTGGAGAAGTGGAAAGAGTGCAAGCTCTCCGAGGCGGACATCGCCGCGAACATCGCCTATGGCGCGACGTTGGGCGCGTACCGCTTCGACAAATACCGCACCAAGGAGGAAGACGACAAGAAGCCGACGCTGAAGGAACTCAGCCTCCAGACGGACGATGCGGCCAAGGCGAAGACGGCGTATGACCGCTTCGAGAAAATTGCCGAGGGCGTGCTGTTCACCCGCGATCTCGTGTCGGAACCGGCCAATGTCATCCACCCCGAATCGCTGGCCGGGGAGTGCAAAAAACTCACCAAGCTCGGCGTGAAGGTGAAGATACTGGGTGAATCCGAGATGAAGAAGCTCGGCATGGGCGCGCTGCTAGGCGTAGGGCAGGGCAGCGAATTCGAGTCGCAGCTCGTGGTGATGGAATGGAACGGAACCAAGGCGGCGAAGGGCGACAAGCCGCTGGCATTCGTCGGCAAGGGCGTGTGCTTCGATACCGGCGGTATCAGCATCAAGCCGTCCAACAACATGGAAGAGATGAAGTGGGACATGGGCGGCGCGGGCGCGGTCATCGGCCTGATGCATGCACTGGCCGCGCGTAAGGCGAAAGCGAACGTCGTGGGCGTGGTAGGGCTGGTGGAGAACATGCCGTCCGGCACGGCACAGCGTCCCGGCGACGTGGTCACCTCCATGTCGGGACAGACCATCGAGGTCATCAACACCGACGCCGAAGGCCGCCTCGTGCTGGCCGATGCGCTGTGGTACACGCAGGATCGCTTCAAGCCGAAATTCATCGTTGATCTCGCCACGCTCACGGGAGCCATCATCACGGCGCTCGCCGGTGTGCGCGCGGGGTTGTTCTCCAATGACGACCAGCTCGCCGAGCGCCTCTTCAAGGCGGGCGAGGCGGTGGCCGAGCCGGTCTGGCGCTTCCCGCTGGGCGACGAATACGACAAGATGATCAACTGCGACATCGCCGACGTGCGTAACGTAGGCGACGGCAGCGGCGCGGGCAGCATCACCGCCGCGCAGTTCCTCCAGCGCTTCGTAAATGATACGCCGTGGGCGCATCTCGACATCGCGGGCGTGGCCTGGTCGAAGAAGGACAAGGACATAACCCCCAAAGGCGGCACAGGCTACGGCGTGCGCCTGCTGGAGCGCCTGGTGGCGGAGTATTACGAGAAATAGGCGTTAGGGATTGGGCATCAGGCATTAGAAATATGCCATACCGGCGAAGGCCGGTATCTTATCTATCCAGTAACGCTTGTGGATGCATGAGATCCCGGCCTGCGCCGGGATGGCAGAAATTGGAGAGGATATGACCGAGATCGGTTTCTATCATCTGACGCGCACACCGCTGGAACAGGCTGCTCCGAAGATATTGGAGAAGGCGCTGGCGGCGGATTTTCGCGTCGTGGTGCTGGGGGACTCGGAAGAACGTATCGACCAGCTCAACGAGCGCCTGTGGACCTATGACCCGGATTCGTTCCTGCCGCATGGTTCGGCACGGGACGGCATGCCGGAGGAACAACCCGTCTACCTCACCACGCTGGAGGAGAATCCTGCGGGCGCGACGGCGCTGATGGTCACCGATGGCCGCCAGCCGGAATTTCTCGCCACATTCGCGCGCGTGATGGATATGTTCGATGGGACGGACGAGGCGGCGATAGCAAGCGCTCGCCAGCGCTGGAAAGCTTATAAGGCCGCCGGGCATACGCTCACCTACTGGCAGCAGAACGATCGTGGCGGCTGGGAGAAGAAAGTAGCTTAATCTTCCGGTTTGGACATGAAGAGGGAGAGGGCTTCTTTCAGCCTTACTCTGGCGTCGGCAACCACCTCTTTGGCTTTGTCCTGTGATTCCGCTGGCAGGGCCTTGGTGAGTTCTTCCGCTTTTTTCATGCGTGCCTCTCCTTGCGCGGGATCCAGGCGTGACATCAGGCACAGGATCATCACCTGTTCAAAATTATCGGTCTGCCGCCATAGCGCGGGGGAGAGCGCCTCGACCTGCGCCGTAGCGACAGGTGCGGGGTCTTCGTGCTTGCTGAACGGTATCTTGTTGAGCTTATAGGCGACATGCTTGCGGAATATGGGGTCGTCGATACCGCGCAGGATGGTCAGTATCTCCAGCACGTTGGAGGGGTAGAGCTGTCGGCTGAGGTTGGTGATCAGGCGATTGATCTCTCCGGGCTTGCCGGTTTCGGCCACCTGTTGCAGCAGTCCGTTGCGGAAGCTCCACATCGCCGTATCGCGCAGCCCGTCGAAATCCTCGACGTTCTTCTGCATCTCGACGATGCCGATGATGCCGCTGAGCCTCCGGGGGATGTAGGATATTTTCCAGTCCAGTTCCAGCGCCCGGGTGAATACGCGGTGGGCATCGTCCTTCAGTTCCAGGCGGTAATATTGCTCGCCGATATAGCGTAGGGTATTCCCCTGCGTGTAGTAATCATCAATGCTGCCAGCTTCTTTTTCAGCGAGGCGCAGGATGGAGATGCCTTCATCCTTTTTTTCCTCCTTGAGGAGGGTGGAGGCATAGTTTCTGAGAGCCACATTGCGCTCTTCAAGATCTTCAATGGCAAGGAAATGGTCGGTGCATTCGCCGAGGGTCGTGAAGGGGCACTCGAGTGCCTCCTTCTTCTCCTGCGTGGTGCGGGTATCTTTGGGTATCTTGGGTTTTGCCGGGCGTACGGATGGCCGCCGTACAGGCGGCTTCACGTAGTGGTGCGGGCGCACCTGACTGGCATGCACGGGCGCGGGATCCCCTGCCCAGAAGGTCAACGTCAGTATGCAGAGCGCACTAAATAACAGGGTGATGTTTTTCAAGCTTCTCCAGCTCCTGCTGTAGGCGGGTGTTCTTGATGCGCTGCCGCAGCTTCGCTTCCTGACGGTTGGTGGCCCCGGTGATCCAGATAAGGTATTGGCTGAGCAGCGGGCCGGTGAAGAACAGGGCGATGACCATGAGCTCTTCCGGCGCAAACGACGAAAATTCAGGCAAGCCGATATTGTAGACTACGACCGCGATGATCGTGAACAGCACCACATTCGAACTCATGGCGATAAAACGAAGAAACGGGTTCATCTAAGCCCTTCCTGAGAGAAGTTGAATCCAACCAGAGTAGGGGAATAGTATTACTTTTCGGTTAACCATCAAACCCTTTGTATATTTTTCGGCCTGTGGTAGAAGCAAATGCGGCGGCACTGTGGCCCACAAGCGCATAGGCGGGTGTAGTCGGCTAGTTTTTGTTGGTGAGCGGAGCGAACCTAGAAAAGCTGCCGTCCTCGGGCTTGACCCGAGGATCTCGTACCAGTGCGGGTGTAGTTCAATGGTAGAACGAAAGCTTCCCAAGCTTTAGGCGAGGGTTCGATTCCCTTCACCCGCTCCACGCTTCGCCTTCGGCTACGCGTGGCGCAGCCGCGCGTGGACGACCTTAGGCGAAGCAGTGCCCTGCGTAGCTCGCAGAGCGAAGCATGGGCGGCCTCATACCCCATTATTCCTTTACGCCCCAGCCTTTCTGGGGTATTCCTACCCCTCCCTAAAATGATGAAAATGCACAGGAGAAGCGCATGACCGCCTCGGTAACCACACTCGTCCCCGCTGCCGAAACCGACGTCACCACCGGCCCGATCTCCGGCTCGAAGAAGGTGTATGTGAAAGGCGAGCGCCATCCCGACGTCCGCGTGCCGATGCGCGAGATCCAGCTCACCAAGGGAGCGGGCGAGGCGAATTTGAAGGTATATGACCCTTCCGGGCCGTATACGGATACCAACGCGACGGTTGATATCACCCAGGGGCTTCCCAAGCTGCGCGCGGAATGGATAAAGGCGCGCGGCGACGTCGAGGAGTATGAGGGCCGCATGGTGCGCCCGGAGGATAACGGCTACAAGGACTGGAACAAGGCCGACATCGATGCCTTCCCGAATGCGCCGAAGCAGGTGCTTCGTGCGAAAGCGGGAAAAGCGGTGACGCAGATGGCCTATGCGAAGGCAGGCATCGTCACGCCGGAGATGGAATTCATTGCCATCCGCGAGAACGAGGGCGGCGCATCGCACATCACTCCCGACTTCGTGCGCGCCGCGGTGGCGAAGGGCCGCGCGGTCATCACCGCCAATATCAATCACCCGGAGCTGGAACCACAGATCATTGGCCGCGCCTTCAAGGTGAAGATCAACGCCAATATCGGCAATTCGGCGGTCACCAGTTCCATCGGCGAGGAAGTCGACAAGATGGTCTGGGCCATCCGCTGGGGCGCGGACACCGTGATGGACTTGTCCACGGGCAAGAACATCCACGCCACCCGCGAGTGGATATTGCGTAATTCCCCCGTGCCGATCGGCACAGTGCCGATCTATCAGGCGCTGGAGAAAGTGGGGGGCATCGTCGAAGACCTGACGTGGGAGGTTTATCGCGACACGCTCATCGAGCAGGCCGAGCAGGGGGTGGATTATTTCACCATCCATGCGGGCGTGCGGCTGCCGTTCATTCCGCTCACGGAAAAGCGCGTCACTGGCATTGTCTCGCGCGGCGGGTCGATCCATGCCAAATGGTGCATGGCGCATCACAAGGAGAATTTCACCTACACGCATTTTGAAGAGATCTGCGAGATCATGCGCGCGTATGACGTGACCTTCAGCTTGGGCGATGGCCTGCGTCCCGGCAGCATCGCCGACGCCAACGACGCCGCGCAATTTGCCGAACTCAAGACGCTGGGCGAACTCACCACGGTGGCGTGGAAGCACGACTGCCAGGTGATGATCGAGGGCCCCGGCCATGTGCCGATGCACCTCATCAAAGAGAACATGGACAAGCAGCTGGAGCTGTGTCACGAAGCGCCGTTCTACACGCTCGGGCCGCTCACCACCGACATCGCGCCGGGCTACGACCACATCACCAGCGCCATAGGAGCTGCGATGATCGGCTGGTTCGGCACGGCGATGCTGTGCTATGTGACGCCGAAGGAGCATCTGGGCCTCCCGGATCGTGACGACGTGAAAGAGGGCGTCATCGCCTACAAGATCGCCGCCCACGCCGCCGACCTCGCCAAGAGTCATCCCAGCGCGCAGAACCGCGACAACGCCCTCTCCCGCGCGCGCTTCGATTTCCGCTGGGAAGACCAGTTCAACCTCTCGCTCGACCCCGACACCGCGCGCGAATACCACGACGAGACCCTCCCCGCCGAGGGCGCGAAAGTGGCCCATTTCTGCTCCATGTGCGGCCCCAAATTCTGCAGCATGAAGATCTCGCAGGAAGTCCGCGAATTCGCCGCGAAGGAAAACGAAAAGCAGGAAGGCATGGAAGAAATGGCCCAAAAATTCCGCGAATCCGGCGGTGAACTCTACGTGCCGGAGAAACGCAAAACCGCTTAATGTCATCCTGAACTTGTTTCAGGATCCATGGTGCAGCGTGCGAAAATGCCGATGGTTCTGCCCATGCGGATGGCTGGATGCCGAAACGAGTTCGGCATGACAAGGAGGGGAATGGTGGCGTGAAAACCTATTATGTCTATATCCTTGCCAGCAAGCCTCATGGCACGTTGTATATCGGCGTTACGTCCGACCTGATTCGTCGGATTTATGAACACCGTACCGATGCAGTCGATGGATTTACCAGAAAATACGCGGTGCATCGGCTGGTGTACTTTGAAATGGGTAATGATATTGAATCCGCCATTCTGCGCGAAAAGCAGCTGAAAAATTGGCATCGTGACTGGAAGATAAATC
This sequence comes from Alphaproteobacteria bacterium, assembly GCA_020851915.1. GTDB lineage: Bacteria > Pseudomonadota > Alphaproteobacteria > Rickettsiales > RI-342 > JADZBT01. The sequence continues at coordinate 16,930 of JADZBT010000092.1, forward strand.
TGATAGAACGGGATAACCCACAGTGGGATGATTTATACCCGGCGTTAATTGGAGAGATGGATGCTGAAACAAGTTCAGCATGACAAGGTAAGATATGGCTGATTCCACAACACACCCCACCGGCACTCTCGAGCTCAAAACCCTGTGCATGCCGGAATCGGCCAATCCATCCGGCGATATTTTCGGCGGGTGGTTGCTGGGGCAGATGGATATTGCGGGGGCGAATACGGCGTATCTTATCGCGCGTGGCCGTGTGGTCACTGTGGCGCTGGATGCCATGGAATTCCATAAGCCGGTGTTCGTGGGCGATGTGCTGTCCTGCTTTACCAGCGTGCTGAAAGTGGGCCGTACCTCTATCCGTATTCTCGTGCAGGCGTTTACGACCTGCCGCGATACCGACACGTTCGTCAAGGTCACCGAGGGCACGTTCACCTATGTGGCGGTCGATGATGACCGCAAGCCGCGCCCCATTCCCAAGCCATAAGGAGTCATTCATGCCCCGTACATTCGTCGAAAAATCCACCGAGTTCAGCCGAGATTTCGAGGTGAACCCGAAGCTCGCCGAAGGCGTGAGCGAGGCCGTGCTGCTCGGCAAGACGCTCGACTTTCTGCATGAAGAGGTGGAGGAAACCAAGGCAGCCGTTGCCGCACACGACCTGCCGGAGATCATCGACGGGTTCGGCGATGTGGCCTTCATCGCGCTGAACGGCATTTACAAGACCTTCCGCTTCGAGGGGCGCACGCACGAAGAGGCGCGCGCGGCGGTGGAGGAGGTGATGCACCGCATCTGCAACGCCAACCTCGGTAAGAAGCAACCCGACGGAACCATCAAATACATCAACGGCAAGGTGGTGAAGCCGGAAGGCTGGTCGCCGCCGCAGTATGAGGATATGGTGGCCTAAAGGCTCCCCTCACCCAGCTCCGACTAAGCTCACATGCGTTCGCTAAGTCTTCGCAACCCTCTCCCTCGAGGGAGAGGGG
>JADZBT010000093.1 GCA_020851915.1 Alphaproteobacteria bacterium
AGCCGTGGCATGTGGAGCAAACGCGCTCAGGAATACGAACGCAAGATCAATTCCGGCGACATCGTGTCGATCGCGGAGGTCGTGCGCGACCTGCACCGCAATGTCGATCAGCCGGATCGTTCCTACAGCGAACGCATGATCTATGAATCGGCCCTCGACCGCCTGTCGGGCGAGGTCGCGGCTGCCGAAGCTATCGACACCAAGAAAGCCACCGAGCGCGTGGTTTCCATGCTGTCGCATGTGAGGGCGCGTGAGAACGTGAAGGAAGCGGCGTAAACCGTTTTCTGAAGTGATAAAAAAAAGCCCCGCCACTGACCGTGGCGGGGCTTTTTGTGTCAAGGGTGTATATTTTATTTCGCGTGCGTCCCTGTCATACAAGTGTCATAATCCCGGAATAGAGTGATGAGATATTCACGGCATTCATCGCATCGCGGGATTCATCATGGCGGCACGTAAAGACGATATTTCTGGTATGGCGCTCCTGCCTCCGGGCCGCGAAACACCGGAAGTTGTTCGTACCCTCTATCGCGGCATCTGCGCGCTTCAGGAGAAGCTGGCGGAATGCTCTGAAGCATCGTGGCTGCAACGCTGTGCGGAGCGGGTACTCCCGGCGCGGATATGTGCGAAGCTATTCCGCCGCCGCCACCAGAAGATCGCGCAGATGAAGCAGGACATCGAGAAATTCTCAGCCCAGTATCGCAGCTATATGGAGTCTGCCCGCAAGCGCCGCGAGAAGATAGTGGAGCAGGGCAATGCGTTCGGGCGCAGCCTGTTGCAGGAGCTTGAGCTGGATCTCTCCGATAACGACATCCCGGATGCGCTGCATGAATTGTTGCAGGCGGTATGCGTGGTGGCGGGCGACCTGCTGATGCGTATGAAGCTGGCCTCTTCGCCCGCGCAGGTCGCGCGCGCGATACCCGCGCTGATGCAGGAAGCGGAGCACTACGGGAAAGGAGAGGGACGCCTGTCCTTCATTGAAGATCGCATTCGTGAAGTGCTGTTATCCGAGGACGCAGCAGAAGAACTGGCGCGGCGTCCCGTATCGCGCGAGTCGCTGGGTATTACCCAGAAGCCGGCGAAGAAAACTACCTCGCACATTGATGACATGCCCCGCATCGCCGACATCCCCGTCCCGGGAAGCCAGTCGGTTCATTGACGCATTTTCTGATAGCGTAGGCCCCTCACCCTGACCCTCTCCCTATGGGAGAGGGTCAGGGTGAGGGGCCTGCTGGTGCAGTAGCGCGCCGTTACGCCTGATCGATAATCACACCGCCCGTTCAGCGATCAGCTTCTTGATCTCGGCGATGGCCTTGGCGGGGTTGAGACCCTTCGGGCAGGTCTTCGCGCAGTTCATGATCGTGTGGCAACGATAGAGCCGGAATGGATCCTCCAGATTATCGAGGCGCTTGCCGGTGTTCTCATCGCGGCTGTCGATGATCCAGCGATAGGCATGCAGCAACGCCGCTGGCCCAAGATATTTATCGCCGTTCCACCAGTAGCTGGGGCAGCTTGTCGAGCAGCAGGCGCAGAGGATGCACTCATACAGCCCGTCGAGTTTCTCGCGGTCTTCCGGTGATTGCAGGCGTTCGCGTCCGCCCGCCGGTTTGGTGTCGGCCTGAAGCCACGGCTCCACCGACTGGTATTGCGCGTAGAAATGGGTGAGATCGGGCACGAGATCCTTCACCACCGGCATATGCGGCAGCGGATAAATTTTCGCGTCGTCCTTGATGTCGTCGATGGATTTGGTGCAGGCGAGCGTGTTCGTGCCGTCGATATTCATCGCGCAACTGCCGCAGATGCCTTCGCGGCAGGAGCGGCGCAGCGTGAGCGTGCTGTCCGTTTCGTCTTTTATCTTGAGCAGGGCGTCGAGCACCATCGGGCCGCATTTGTCGAGATCAACCTCATAGGTATCCACGCGCGGATTGCCCTCGTTCTCCGGATCCCAGCGGTAGATGCGGAAACGTTTGATGCGCTTCGCGCCCTTCGGAGCCTTATGCGTCGTGCCTTCCGTGACGCGGGAGTTCTGCGGCAGTCTGAATTCAACCATGATGTCCTCTTAGTATACGCGTGCCTTGGGCGGAACGGGCTTTACTTCGTCCGTCAGCGTTTTGGTATGCACCGGTCGGTAGTCGAGCTTCACCTTGCCCTTGCCATCCACCCAGCCTACCGTGTGTTTCATCCAGTTCTTGTCGTCGCGGTCGGGGTAATCCTCGCGCGCCTGCGCGCCCCGGCTTTCCTTGCGGTTGAGTGCGCCGTAGATGGTAAGCCGTGCCTGATCCATCAGGTTATGCAGCTCCAGCGCCTCGATGAGATCGCTGTTCCAGATGAGGCCGCGATCCGAAATGCCCAGATCGCCCATCTCCTTATGCACCTTGTCGAGCAGCTCCACGCCTTCTTCCAGCACACCCTTTTCGCGGAATACCGTGCAGTTGGTCTGCATGATGCGCTGCATCTTCTCGCGCAGCGCGGAGGTCGGTTGCGAGCCGCTGGAATAACGGATCTTGTCGAGGCGGTCGATGGCGAATTCGCCCGCGCCAGGAGCCAGCGTCTTATGCGGCATTCCGGGCGTGACCAGTTCTTTCGCGCGCAGCGCGGCCGCGCGACCGAACACCACGAGGTCAAGCAGCGAGTTGGAACCGAGGCGGTTCGCGCCATGCACCGATACGCACGCCGCCTCGCCGATGGCCATCAGCCCCGGCACGACATTGTCGGGGTTCTTGCCTTTGATGGTGACGACTTCGCCGTGATAATTCGTCGGGATGCCGCCCATGTTGTAATGGCAGGTCGGCAATACCGGGATGGGTTCCTTGGTAACGTCCACGCCCGCGAAGGTCTTGGCGGTTTCCGCGATGCCGGGCAGACGCGCGTGGATGACCTCCGCATCGAGATGCTCCAGATGCAGGAAGATGTGATCCTTCTTCGGCCCGACGCCGCGTCCTTCGCGTATCTCGATGGTCATCGAGCGGCTCACCACGTCGCGCGAGGCGAGGTCTTTCGCATGCGGCGCATAACGTTCCATGAAGCGTTCGCCCTCGGAATTGGTGAGGTAGCCGCCTTCGCCGCGACAGCCTTCGGTGATGAGGCAGCCCGCGCCGTAAATACCGGTGGGGTGGAACTGCACGAATTCCATATCCTGCAACGGAAGCCCCGCGCGCAGCACCATGCCGCCACCGTCGCCGGTGCAGGTATGGGCCGAAGTGCAGGAGAAATAGGCGCGGCCATAACCGCCGGTCGCCAGCACCACCTGATGCCCGCGGAAACGGTGGATCGTGCCGTCGTCCATGCACAGCGCCATGACGCCTCGGCATACGCCTTCCTCATCCATGATGAGGTCGATGGCGAAATACTCGACGAAGAACTGCGCGTTATGTTTGAGCGACTGTGTGTAAAGCGTATGCAGGATCGCATGTCCCGTACGGTCGGCGGCGGCGCAGGTGCGTACTGCGGGAGGGCCTTCGCCGTATTCGGTGGTCATGCCGCCGAACGGGCGTTGATAAATTTTTCCTTCCGGCGTGCGTGAGAAGGGGACACCGAAATGCTCCAGCTCGATGATGGCGTCGATCGCGCTGCGGCACATATATTCGATGGCGTCCTGATCGCCCAGCCAGTCGGCGCCCTTGATGGTGTCATAGAAATGCCTGCGCCAGTCGTCCTTGGCCATATTGCCGAGCGCCGCGCTGATGCCGCCCTGTGCCGCCACCGTGTGGCTGCGGGTGGGGAACACCTTGGTGATGCAGGCGGTGGAAAGCCCCGCACCCGCCATGCCGAGCGTCGCGCGCAAGCCCGCGCCACCGGCGCCTACTACGATGACGTCGAATTCATGGTCTATGATAGGGTATGCAGCAGACATGACGGTCCTTTATATCGTTTAGAGCGGCGCGCCGAGATGCAGCGTGATGGCCGAAAGCGCGCCCAGTGCGAATCCCGCAAGCGATGCGAGTTTGATGGATATCAGCAATACGGGTTTCCCTACGGAGCAATGCACATAGTCCTCGACGACCTCTTTCATTCCCAGATAGAGGTGATGGAACGTCGCACCCAGCAGCAGTATCACGCCCAGCGTATGGAACGGTGACGTGAACCAGTAGGCAATGGTGCTGCGTGGCGATCCTGCCAGCAGCACGATGGAATATACGAACCACAGTCCCAGCGGAACCAGCGCGATACCCGATACGCGCAGCGCGATCCACGAAGCCGCGCCATGTTTGCCTGAGCCGATACCGCGCACCCGCGCGAGAGGAGTGATGAGATCCTGCATGCGCTTACTCCCAACCCTTCAATACATAACACCAGACCCCGCCCGTCATCAGGAGCGAGAACAGCACGACCGCGATGCCTGTCCGGTCAATGTCCTTGAGGGCGAACCCCATTCCCATGTCGAGGAAAAGATGGCGGATGCCGCAGGCCAGATGATAGAAGAACGCGAAGCTCCATCCGAAGAGCAATACCATCCCCAGACGCGTGGTCAGTGCCCGCTGGAGATATTCATAGCATTCCGGGCTGTATGCTGCGGCCCACAACCACCACACCAGTAGCGGTGCGCCCACCGAGAGCGCCACTCCGGTGATGCGGTGCGTGATCGACAGGACGGAAGTGATCTGGGGCCTGTATATCCAGAATGGGGATAGTGGACGTTCCATGGGGCTGTACGGATTGGTTGGACAAGATTCGGGCGTAAGATAGCGCCTCGGCAGAAAAATACAAAAACTTTTTCTGCTGACGGAATAAGCGGCGTTGCGAAGCCTTTCCTGTGTGTCCCGCGAAGCGCAGTTTCATGCGGGAGAATTTTTGCATGAGCGGCCCATTCCAGTCTTGCATAAAGTGGGTGCTTGTATTAACCTCGAACACAAGGCAGGCAGGGATTCGCGCGGACATCAGGCTATGACATCAGAAGACAA
>JADZBT010000094.1 GCA_020851915.1 Alphaproteobacteria bacterium
CCGGCGCGGGCGGCGGCTTCCATATCGCGCAGCGAGTCGCCGACCATGAAGGTATCGGCGGCATTCGCGCCGTATTTTTTGAGGGCGGCCAGCAGCATGCCGGGAGCGGGTTTGCGGAATTCCGTCGGTCGGTCGGGATGATCCGGGCAGAAGAAAATATCGTCGATGCGCCCGCCGCCTTTTGCGATCTCCGCCCGCAGATGCGCGTGGAGGGCGGCCAGTTCCGCCTCGGTGATGAAGCCCCGTCCTATTGCGGACTGGTTGGTGACCAGCACGGTGGTGAACCCCGCGCGCGTGAGCAGTGCCAGCGCCTTGGCGGCTTCCGGGTAGAGGATCATCTCCGCGATGGACTTCACGCAATCGGGGCGGTCGTGGTTGAGCACGCCGTCGCGGTCGAGGAGCACCAGCTTCATGGGCTAGACCAGTTTCCCGATGGTGCGGATGACGGTGATGCGCGCCGAGAGGAACGCGATGAACCCCGCCGCGATCACGGTCAGGAACAGGGTGAGCCAATGCTGCGGCGAGAGCGCGAACAGCGGCAGGAAGGGCGCGTCCAGCCCGTCGGCGAGGCGTCCCACGGCCCATAACGTCGCGGCGGCGAGCAGCGCGCCGGGGATGGCGCCCTTGGCGGTGAGCACCAGCGCGTTGGTCTGGAATTGCTTGGCGATGTAGGCATCGCGCGCGCCGATGGAATGCAGTAATTCCAGCGTGCGGCGGTGAAGCTTGAGCTCGGTGCGTGTCGCCATGACGATGATGGCCAGCGTCACCGCGACGATGACGCCCACGATGGCGAACGCGATCCATTGCGAGGAACGGATGAGCGACGCGAATTTGGCTATCCATGCCTGATGGTCGTCCACCTCGATGCTGGCCTTGTCGAGTTTGGTGGCAAGCAGCGATTCCACGGCGCTTGCGTCGATGCTGCTTCCTTCGGCGAGCGTGGCCTCGATGACGATGGGCAGCGGCAGGGTATCGAGCAATCCGCCATGGCCTATCCACGGCTCGACCATGCTGCGTACTTTCGCGCTGTCAAGCACGGTGGTCTTTGCTATGCCATCGAGTTGCGCGAGGGCGTCCAGCGTGGTGCGGGTGGCGGCCTCGCCGGTGTCCTTGGGCGCGGTGATCTGGATGGTGAGGCTGTTGGTATAGTAATGATTCCAGCCGGCAAGCGCCGTGCCAAAATTGACCCCCATGGAAAGAAAAATCGCCGCCAGATAGACCATGAATGCGATGATCCACGGCAGCACGACATAGGAATCATCTGACCGGAAAGGGAAATCCGACTGGATGTTACAGCGCTTGAAAAATGCATTCAGGAACGGCATGGGGCGGATATAGCACAGTTTGGGTGGTGGGCGGTAGGGGGGATTCACCTGCTCCCGATAACCAACAACCTACCACCATTCTTAATATTTTTGTAACACAATTCTGCTAGAGTGGACAATGTGAAATCACCTCTCAGGGAGACCGCCCATGCAGCGCAAACATACCCGGGTTAAAGCAAAAGCCGCTACCGTCGATACCGCTGCGATCTTCACCCATGCGCTGCTCTTCGCGCTGCTGGCCATGGGCACGATGCTGCTGACCTGCCTGATGTCCAACGCCTGCACTATCTAGGCAATGTTCCCCGAAGCGTTTCTTACCGATGCCATTAGTCGCGCGCGGCTGACTGCGGGTATGAAGATTGATGAGTATGTAGAAAAACTGGGCGCGGATGGGCCGAAACGGAAGCAAGTACTGGAATCCGGAATGGATCTCTGCGCGGCCTTGTTAGAGGCATTTCGTCTGGAACAGGCAGATTTCGCTGGATTTAAGCGCGAGGTTGATGGCGTGAAAAGCGATGACATAGAATCCAGTGCCAAATATCCTGACCGTACCTCGAAAGAGATACTAAAAGGCTTTCTGGATGAGGTGGTAGATATTCTTGGGCAGTCGCTGGGGAATGGGAAAGGCGCGGTCATGGCCCGCTAAATGCTGGAAAACAGTAGAGGCATGCATGCTTTTTACGAGCGAAGAGATGCGGGATGTTACCGATGCATTTGCGAAGCACCTCTTTGCCAGCGTAGAGGCCACTACTCAAGCCATGCCCTATGAGTCGGCGGCCAGAGTTATTGCAGCCATCATGGAGGCCGCGCCAGTATGTATGTCCAGATTTATGTCCATCAATGCCAGAGCGAAAGATCTTCCTGAATTCCAGAAAGGCTGTAAGGCATTAAAGCGAGAAATGACCTCACACAGATACTCAGATACTGCGGTTGTGCTCCTTCATGTGTTTATCGATGGCGTTGCCAGCACCTTGGCCGGGATGCATAAGACTCTCTCTGATGGCGTGGACGGGGCATCTCCGCCGCGCAGTGGCTGGACTCGTTAATCAAAATTAAACACAAAATAATGTGAAATAATATATTTCACATTACCTCTTGCAAAATAGTGTGCTTTCATTATGTTCCTCCCTCCCTATGATGGCGAGAGGAGGCCATCCCTATGACCGAAAAAAAGCTGGTAGGACAGGAAAAGATCAAGGAAGAAAGCACGTTTCTGCGCGGAAATATCGCGGCAGAGCTGGCGGATAGCACGACGCTCGACGTATCGGATGCCACCTACGAGCTGCTGAAATTCCACGGCTCCTATTACGGCTATGACCGCGATACCGCGACCGCGCGCAAGAAGCAGGGGCTCGACAAAGAGCATGAATTCATGCTGCGCCTCAAGATGCCCGCCGGTCGCCTTACGGCGGCGCAATACCTCGCGCTGGATGCCCTTTCGGATAAGTTCGCCAACGGTACGCTGCGCGTCACCACCCGCGAGACCTTCCAGTTCCATTGCATCCTGAAGTATAACCTCAAAAAATTCATCGCCGAGGTGAACCGTCATCTGCTCTCGACGCTGGGCGGCTGTGGCGACGTGGTGCGTAACATCACCGCCTGCCCCGCGCCCATCAAAGACAAGATCCATGCGCGCCTCGACGCCGACACCAAGGCGATCGCGCTGGCGGTAGCACCGCGCACGACCGCCTATTACGAGATATGGCTCGACGGCGAGAAGATCGAGGATTATCCGTTCGCGCAGTTGCCCGAGCCTGCGGATAACCCGGAGCCGCTCTACGGCACGACCTATCTGCCGCGCAAATTCAAGATCGGCATCGCGCAGCCGGAGGACAACTCCATCGACGTGCTCACCAACGACATCGCCATCCTTGCGCTGTTCGAGGGGCAGGAGCTGGTGGGCTATAACTTCGCGCTGGGTGGTGGGTTGGGTGTGCAGCATAATAATCCCAAGACCTCTCCGCGCCTTGCCACGCCCATCGCATTTGTAGAACCCGCAGACTTGATTCCCACCGTAGAAGCGGTGGTGAAACTCCAGCGCGATCATGGCGACCGCACCGACCGCCGCCGCGCCCGCCTCAAATATGTGGTGGAGGAAAAAGGCCTCGTCTGGACGAAGCGGACAATGGAGGAATATCTCGGTAAGACGCTCGAAGATCCCCGTCCGATGCCGTCCTTCAAGATCGTCAACCACATGGGCTGGCACGAGCAGGGCGACGGTAAATGGTATCTGGGCGTGCCGATCTCCAGCGGGCGTATCCTCGACCGTGGCGACGAGAAGATCCGCACGGGACTGCGCGATGTGATTTCGCATTACCAGATGCCGCTGGTGCTCACCGCCGACCAGAACATCATTCTTTACGATATTGAAGCATCGCAGAAGGCCGACATCGTCGCGCGCCTCAAGGCGCATGGCATCAAGCTGAAAGAGGACATCACGCCGCTCTACCGCTATTTTCTCGCCTGCGTGGCGCTGCCCACCTGCGGCAAGGCGTTGGCCGAGGCCGAGCGCGTGAAGCTTCCGCTGGTGGCGGAGCTGGAAGCGGCACTGGCGCGGCACGGGCTGTCGCAGCAGGACATCTACATCAGCATGTCAGGATGCCCCAACGGCTGCTCGCGGCCTTATACCGGCGAGATCGGCATCGTGGGCCGCATCCCCGATCATTACGCGATCTTCATCGGCGGCAATTTCGAATGCACACGCCTCAACACCAAGATATTCGATAAAGTACCGTTGGCGCAGATCGCACCGCTTTGCGACGCGATGTTCGGGCTCTACAAAGCGCACCGTCACGCGGGCGAGGGGTTTGGTGATTTCTGTGTGCGCCATGGCGTGGATACCGTCCGCGAAGTGGCCGATGCCGCGTTGGGCGGGAAGGTGAAGTAGGCGGCTCATGTTTCCCATCGCACTCGACATCGCCACACTTCCCATCGCACTCGTCGGTTCCGGCGAGAAGGCGGAGTCGCGTCTGGCGCATCTTGCGCGCGCGGGAGCGGGGAATGTCACGCGCTATGCCGGCCGGCTGCCGGATGCGGCGGAGATAAAGGCGGTGCGCTTACTGCTTATTGTGGATGTGGCGCGGGAAGATGCGGCACGGCTGGCGGCTACAGCCCGCGCCAACGGCGTGCTGGTCAATGTCGAGGACGACAAGGATTATTGCGATTTTTATTTTATGAGTGAAGTGCGCCGTGGTGACTTATTGATCGCCATTTCTACCCATGGTGCGAGCCCTGCGCTGGCCATCGCGGTGAAGGAAAAACTCAGCCAGCAGTTTGGTGAGGAGTGGTCTGTTATCACCGACACCATCAAACAGCAGCGCGATGCATGGCGCGCGGCGGGGCATTCGCTCTCCGAGGTGCTCGCCAAGACCCGCGCGCTTATCAAAGAGCGGGGCTGGCTGTGAGTCTTTCCATCAGCCGTCTGGTCACGTTCTACGGACATCTGGAGGCCGAGGCATTACTGCGCCCGCTGCTCACGCAGGAATTCGAGCGCAACGAGATCGCGCTCATCACGTCGTTCGGCGCGGATTCCGCGCTGCTGCTCTCCATGGTGGCCGAGATTGATCCGGAGGCGCAGATATTGTTTTTGGAGACCGGCAAGCATTTCCCGGAAACGCTTGTGTATGCAAGGGATTTACAGAAAAAACTGGGCCTGAAATCCGTCGATTACTTGACCCCGAACGAAACAATGCTAAACAGAACCGACCCGGAAGGGACGTTGTGGAAGCATCAGCCTAACCGTTGTTGCTGGATGCGGAAAGTGGAGCCGCTGGAGCGTGCGGTGAAGGAACGTGGCATCCGCGCCCTCATCACGGGCCGCAAGCGCCACCAGACGCCGGAGCGTGCGGCGCTCGCCACCATCGAGTGCGAGGAGAACGGGCTGATACGCATCAACCCGCTGGCGCTCTGGGGGCAGGAGCAGGTGGATACGGCGTTCGCCAAACATGCGCTGCCACGGCATCCGCTGGTGGAGAAGGGCTATGTGTCCATCGGCTGCGCGCCCTGCACGCTGCCGGTGACGGATAAGGACGATATACGGTCGGGGCGCTGGGCGCATACGATCGGACTGGATGAAACACGGAAGACCGAGTGCGGCATCCATCTGCCGCAGGGCGAGACACCGAGCTGGGATTTGTAAGAGGAACGACATGGACCACTTAGATAAATTAGAAGCGCAGAGCATCTACATCTTCCGTGAGGCGTTCAACAAGATCGAGCGGCTGTGCATGCTGTGGTCAATCGGCAAGGACAGCAACGTGATGCTGTGGCTGGCGCGCAAGGCGTTCTTCGGTAACGTGCCGTTCCCGCTGGTGCATGTCGATACCAGTTTCAAGATCCCCGAGATGATCGAATTCCGCGATCGCGTGGCGAAGGAATGGAACCTCAACCTCGTCATCGGCCAGAACAAGGCGGCGCTGGATGCCGGAATGAACCCGACGCTGGGCCGCGTCACCTGCTGCGGCGCGCTCAAGACCGAGGGCCTCAAGCAGACATTGGAGAAGCACGGCTTCACCGGCGTATTCGCCGGCATCCGCCGTGACGAGGAAGGCACGCGCGCGAAGGAGCGCGTCTTCAGTCCGCGCAATGCCGAGGCGCAGTGGGACGTGAAGAACCAGCCGCCGGAATTCTGGGATCAGTTCAAGACCGATTTCGCGCCGGGCACGAGCCTTCGCATCCACCCGCTGCTGCACTGGACGGAGCTCGATATCTGGAAATATATCGAGCGCGAGAACATCCCCGTGGTGAGCCTGTATTTTGCGAAGAACGGTACGCGCTACCGCTCACTGGGCTGTGCGCCCTGCACCAACCCCATTCACAGCAACGCCTCGACGGTAGCGGACATTATCAAAGAACTGGAAACCACCAATGTTTCCGAGCGCGCTGGCCGCGCGCAGGATAAAGAATCCGAGGACGCCTTCGAGCGCCTCCGTGCGGAAGGATACATGTAATGGCTAAGAACACCGCCAAAGAACAAATGAAAATTGTGATCGTGGGTCATGTCGACCACGGCAAATCCACGTTGGTGGGGCGTCTGTTCTACGACACCGGCTCGCTGCCGGAAGGCAAGTACGAGCAGATCATGGAGACCTGCGAGAAGCGCGGCATGCCGTTCGAGTGGTCGTTTCTGATGGACGCATTGCAGGCCGAACGCGATCAGGGCATCACCATCGACACCGCGCAGATCTGGTTCAAGACGAAGAAACGCAATTACGTCATCATCGATGCGCCCGGCCACAAGGAATTCCTGAAGAACATGATCTCCGGCGCCGCATCGAGCGAGGCCGCCGTGCTGGTCATCGACGCCAAGGAAGGCGTGATGGAGCAGTCGCGCCGCCATGGCTATCTGCTGCATCTGCTGGGCATCAAGCAGATCGCGGTGGCCGTCAACAAGATGGACATGGTGGGCTATTCCGAGGAGCGTTTCCGCGTACTCGAAAAAGAATACCGCTCCTATCTCGCCAGCATCGGCGTGACACCAACCTTCGTGATCCCGATCTCGGGCCGCGAGGGCGATCACATCATCGGCGCGTCCAAGCATATGCCCTGGTACAAAGGCCCGAGCATCGTCGAGGCGCTGGATAAATTCACGCCTGCACCTGGGCTCGAAGATCAGCCGCTGCGGTTCCCGGTGCAGGACGTCTACAAGTTCGACGAGCGCCGCATCATAGCCGGACGTATCGAGAGCGGCCGCATCAAGGTGGGTGATGAGCTACTGTTCAGCCCGCGCAACCGCGTGGTACGCGTGAAATCCATCGAATCATGGAGTACGAAAAAACAGCCCACGGAAGCCGCTGCCGGCGAGTCCGTCGGTATCACGCTCGACGAGCAGATATTCGCCGAGCGCGGGCAGGTCATCAGCCATGTCGACCATGCGCCGATGCTTACCAACATCTTCCGCGCGCGCCTATTCTGGCTGGGCGACAATCCGCTGGTGGCCAACAAACGCTACAAGATAAAGCTCGGCACGTCCGAGTTCCCCGCCGAGGTGCAGGACATCGAGAAGGTGGTGAGCACCGACGATCTCTCGCATGTCGACGCGACCAAGGTGGAGCGCCTGTCGGTGGCCGAGGTGGTGTTCCACATCAAGGGCCTCGCCGCGCTCGATCCGTTCGACAAGAACACCCGCACCGGCCGTTTCGTGGTGGTCGAGGGCTATGACGTCGTAGGCGGCGGCATCATCGACATGAAGGGTTTTGCCGATCAGTGTGTCGGCGTGCGCGAGATAAAGTCCAAGAACATCTACGCCGTGGGCCAGAGCATCAGCCCCGAGCAGCGCGCGAAATACAACGGCCATGTCGGCGGCATCCTGTGGTTCACGGGACTTTCCGGCGCGGGCAAATCGACGCTGGCGCTGGAGCTTGAAAAACGCCTGTTCGACCGTGGTATTCAGGTCTATGTGCTCGACGGCGATAACGTCCGGCGCGGGCTCAATTCCGATCTCGGCTTCTCGCCGGAAGACCGTTCGGAGAACATCCGCCGCGTGGGCGAAGCGGCGGCACTCTTTGCCGATGCGGGCTTCATCGTCATCACCTCGTTCATCTCGCCCTACAAGGCCGACCGCGACATCGCGCGCACGGCGGCGCCGGAGAAGTTCAACCTCATCTATGTGAAGGCGTCCGTCGAGACCTGCGAAAAGCGCGACGTGAAAGGCCTCTATAAAAAGGCGCGCAAAGGTGAGATCAAGGAGTTCACCGGTATTTCCGCACCCTACGAAGCGCCCGAGTCGCCGGAGCTGGTGGTCGATACCACCGACCGTGACATCGACGATTGCATCGATGAGCTGATGGAATATGTGCAGCAGAACTTCATCGATCCCGTGCGCCAGAACCAGCGCGCTGCCCGCGACCATCTCGGTGAAGATGACGTGGTACGCATCGGCAAGGTCGCCGGATAAATTCTCACGCAAATGACAGGGCTGACACTCAGATTCGGACTGGATTTTTCTGACCTCTATGCGCGTGCGGGGTTAGCAAAACTCGATGCCGCCTTCGTCGCATGGCTGGCTGCGCGCGACGTCGCATTGCATAATCGGCTGGTCACCGCGCGCGCGAATCCCGACGCGCTGGAAGCCAAGGGCGAATCGCTGCTGTTCACCGATCTCGCACCCGCGCTGGAAGATTTTATCGCCGAATTATTCGGTATCGAACAAGAGGTGCAGGCGCTTTCCGCAGCGCATCACGCGCTCAATCCGCTCTACGCCTGCAAGCGCCTGTTCGTACAGCGCCGTGCCGCGAAAGCGCACAAGCCGGAGGAAACGGAAAGCTTTGATGGCGCTTCGCTTCGCAAGGAACTTGCAGCACTGTTCGGTGAATCCTTCAGCGAGGAATCCTATGCGCGTCATGTAACGCAATGGATGGAGCAGGGCGAGGCGCAAGAAGCATCGCTGGCACTTGCTGCACGCTATGCCTGCTGGGCGCTCTACAGCGTAGAGGGAATAAAACTGCACGCACCGGGTGTGCTGTTCAAGCAGCCGCGCAAGCTCGACACCGCGCATCTTGTGCCGGTGGAGACCGTGGTGAAGGACGGTGTCACGCTGCTGCGCGTGCCGCACCTGCGCCGCCGCGAGGGCTTTGCGCTCACTGATGACGGCGCATCGCTCACCCATGCGCTCGATGACGCGAATTACTGCATCTTCTGCCATAATCAGGGCAAGGATTCCTGCTCCAAGGGGCTGCGCGACAAGAAGACCAACGCCTATCAGGTGAACAGCCTCAAGATCACGCAGGCCGGGTGTCCGCTGGAAGAGCATATCTCCGAGATGAATCTGCTGAAGAGTCAGGGCTACGGTGTAGGCGCGCTGGCGGCGGTGACGCTCAGCAACCCGATGGCGGCCGGTACGGGGCATCGTATCTGCAACGACTGCATGAAGTCCTGCATCTACCAGAAGCAGGAGCCGGTGAATATTCCGCAGGTCGAAACACGCACGCTCAAAGACGTGCTCAATCTGCCGTGGGGGTTCGAGATATACAGCCTGCTCACGCGCTGGAATCCGTTGAACCTACGCCGCCCTCTGCCGAAACCGGAGAGCGGCTACAAGGTGCTGGTGGCGGGCATGGGCCCGTCCGGTTACACGCTCGCGCATCACCTGATGAATGATGGGCACACGGTGGTGGGCATCGACGGCCTGAAAATAGAGCCGCTACCGCAGGAGATTTCCGGCGTGACGGCGCTGGGCGCGCGCGTGCCGTTCGCGCCGGTGCGCGATGTGAATGCACTCTATGAATCGCTGGATGATCGTACGCTGGCGGGTTTCGGCGGCGTGGCGGAGTACGGCATCACCGTACGCTGGAACAAGAATTTTCTGAAACTCATCCGCCTGCTGCTGGAACGCCGTAGCGAGTTCGCGCTGCTGGGCGGTGTGCGTATGGGCGGCACGCTCACCATCGACGACGCCTTCGCGATGGGCTTCGATCATGTGGCGCTCGCCATGGGCGCGGGGCGTCCGACACTCATCGACATTCCGAACGGCGTCGCGCGCGGTGTACGCACGGCATCGGACTTCCTGATGGCATTGCAGCTCACGGGAGCGGCGAAGAAGGATTCTATCGCCAACCTGCAACTGCGCCTGCCGGTGGTGGTCATCGGCGGCGGACTCACAGCGGTGGATACCGCCACCGAGTCGCTCGCCTACTACCCCGTGCAGGTGGAGAAATTCCTCGCGCGCTACGAAGCGTTGGTAAAGGCCAAAGGCGAGCAGGCGGTGCGTGCCGCGTGGAATAAGGAAGAGGCCGAAGTGGGCGATGAATTCCTCGCGCATGGCCGTGCCATCCGCACTGAACGCACACTGGCGGCACAAGAGAAGCGCGAGCCGTGCATCTGGGAATTGCTGGATAGCTGGGGCGGGGTGAGGCTCGTCTATCGCAATACGCTCGTCAATGCGCCGAGCTATCGCCTGAACCATGAAGAAGTCGAGAAGGCTTTTGAAGAGGGCATTTATTTCGGCGAGGAAATGACGCCGAAGCGCGTGGAGGTGGATGAGCTGAATCGCGCAAAAGCCATTACCTTCAGCAAAGGTGAGAGCGAGGTGACGCTCGCGGCGCGCAGCATTCTGGTCGCGGCGGGAACGAATCCCAACACGGTGATCGCGCGCGAAATCGAAGGCATTGCACTCGACGGCTATTATTTCCGCGCGGTGGATGAGGAAGGCCACCCGGTAACGCCGGAGAAAATTTCTAAGCCGAATGATGTGCGCGTGTTGATGGACGTCCGCGCCGATGGCCGCGCCATCAGCTTCTTCGGCGATCTGCATCCATCGTTCGCGGGCAATGTGGTGAAGGCCATGGGCAGCGCGAAGCAGGGTTATCCGGTGGTGTCGCGTGTGTTGCAGAAGCGTGCGCCGGGCACGGCGAAGCAGCCTGAATTTCTCGCGCGCATCAATACAGACCTGCGTCCCACGGTGCATGCGGTGAATCGCCTCACGCCGACCATCATCGAGGTGGTGCTGAAGGCCCCGCAGGCGGCGCGGAATTTCCAGCCGGGGCAGTTCTATCGGTTGCAGAATTACGAGGCATTTGCATTGAAGAGTCCAGAGTCCGGAGTTCAGAGTCCAGACAGTGAATTGCGCGACTCTGGCCACTCGACTCTAGCCACTACCTTGGCCATGGAAGGCCTGGCACTCACCGGTGCGTGGGTGGATAAGGCGCAGGGGCTGCTCTCGACCATTGTGCTGGAGATGGGCGGATCCTCCGATCTCTGCGCGCATCTGGCAGTTGGCGAGCCGGTCATCCTCATGGGCCCGACGGGCACGCCCACCGAAACACCCGGTGGCGAAACGGTGCTGCTGGCGGGCGGTGGCCTCGGCAATGCCGTGCTGTTCTCCATCGGCAAGGCGTTGCGCGAGGCGGGGTCGAAGGTGCTCTATTTCGCGGGCTATAAAAAAGCGCAGGATCGCTACAAGGTCGAAGAGATCGAGGCCGCCGCCGACATCGTGGTGTGGTGCTGCGACGAGGCGTCGGATTTCACGCCGTCGCGCCCGCAGGATCGCTATGTGCAGGGCAACATCATCGAGGCGCTGCTGGCCTATCACAAGGAGCAGGGGGCGCTGCGGCTGGAGGATGTCGACCGCATCCTCGCCATCGGTTCCGATCGCATGATGCAGGCGGTGGCGAGTGCGCGCCATGCAGCACTGAAGGGTATTCTGAAGCCCAAGCACATCGCCATCGGTAGTATCAATTCCCCCATGCAATGCATGATGAAGGAGATCTGCGCGCAGTGCCTGCAGAAGCAGGTGGATCCGGAAACGGGTAAGGAAACCTACGTCTATTCCTGCTTCAATCAGGACCAGGAGCTTGACCGCGTGTCCTTCCCGCATCTGGCGGATCGCCTGCGCCAGAACGGCGTGCAGGAAAAGCTCACCGCGCAGTGGGTGGATCATTGTTTGAGAGCAGTGGGCAGACGCGGCTGATTACTGGTGCAATCCGATCGCTGCGCGCAGCAGTGCATTGACGCGGGATTGCCAGCCACTACCGCTGCTGCGGAGCTGTTTGAGCAGATCCTGATCCAGGCTGATGCTGACCACCGCCTTGTTACGGCCCGCCGGTCGCCCGCGCTTGCGTTTTTTCTGCTCGAATCCGGCCACAAAATCCGGGTCGAGTTCCCGCATCGGACGCATATCTGCCAATGTTGCGGCGGTAATTTCCCGCGCGTCACCGCTTTTTGTTGTCAGGTTTTTCGGTCGCTTTGGCATAGTGTCGTTCCTCACGTTTATTGGCTTTCCGCAGGCTGATTATACGGAACGCAGCTCCGCGCTGGACGTACACGCACACATGAAGCCGTCCCTCAATCGTTCCCAGAACCAGAAAGCGCGTTTCTCCGTATTCGCGGCGGCCATCCACCAGACGGAAAGCCGATCTCCAATCCAGCTCCCACACGTCGGCGAAATCTACGCCGTGCTTTTCCAGATTATGCGCGCGCTTCTTCTCATCCCACTCGAACATGTATTAAATGTAGCTATAAAAAATCGGGGTGTCAAACGCATTCAGGTGCGCGCTGTAGCAGCCTGAAAGCGTTACTGGCAGGGATGCTGTAGCCCGATGGCCCATTTGTTGGAGAGGTAGCACTCCACCCGCTCGCGGTCTGCCGGGGTCAGCTGTCCGTCATAGACCAGTACTTCGCCGATGAAGCCGTCCATCTCGTTGCCCGGCCAGCCGCCGACGTAGATATTATTGATGCCCAACGCGCCGGCGTTTCCACCTATGATATAGGGCGTGCCGTTCACGTAGAGCGCCGAGCCGTTGGTGCTGTCCGGGTTATCGTTGAACATGAGCGAGAATATCTTGGGAGTGGTATCGGGGGTGATGCCGGTCGTGTATATCGGCGCTTCGGGGGCGACCGCGATCATGAAGTAACGGGTGGCGCTGTCGCTGCCGAGCGCGTGGTATCCGCCGCCACTTCCGTCGATGATATAATCCCAGGCATGGGCATCCTGCGCGGCGACCACGAACATGGTGTTCGGTTGCGCCAGCGTTCCCGATGCCCACGGATTCGCGGAGGTCATGTACTGGGCATTCTGGAAGTCCATCACGTTCTTGCCGTTATAGGTGCGCGATCCGGTGTAGGGCTTCGCGCCGGCGGTGGATTGCGTGACGTGATTACCTTGTCCGCTCTTGTCGTTCCACTGGCTGGCCCTGCCGGAGGCCTGCGTGATGCTGGCGGTGTCCGACGCATCCAGCCATAGTTTCAGTGTGCTGACGGTGGTGGGCGTGGTGATGCTGTTGCTGCAATAGCCGGGGATGGCCGACCACGTGCCCGTGCCGGGGGCACAGGTGCTGGTGGCGTTGCCCGTCACCGAATAGCCGCTCTGGCAGCTGACCGTCGCGGTCCAGTTGGTTCCGTCATAGCCGTAAGTAAGCATGCCGTTGTTGAGCGTGGTCGTGCCGCCCACGGCCGCCGCCGTCACGGCCACCTCGCTTGGGCAGGTGTAGCCCAGCGTGAGGTTGTATTTCCGTGCGAGGTAGCACTCGACTGCTTTGCGATTTGCATCCAGCATGGCACGGTTGAATACCAGTATCTCCGCAATGTCGCCGTTGAGGAACCCGGTGGGTACGGCATCCGCCTGCGCGCCGATACGGACGGTTACGCTGTTGGTGTTGGAAGTGGAGCCGCTGGTCAGGAACGACGTATTGGATACGGCCAGCGTGCCATCCACATAAAGGTAGGCATCCGTATTATTGTAATCCATGATGGCGGATACTAGATTGAACGCTGTAGTGCCCGAGGTGCCGCCGGAGATAGATGCGGTGGTGTCGCCATCGCTGCGGCGGGCATTCAACTTATAGGAATGTGAGGTAGCGGAATCCATGAACACTGCCATACGCACGTTCGCCGCATTGTTAGTAGAAGCGTTAAATAACACGTTATTGGTGTTGCCACCCGGCGCGCCATTGCGCTTCTCGACCACGAACACCGAGCCGCCCTTGACGTTTTTGAGAATATCAACATAGCTGGCGTGCATATCCATATAGTCATCAACGCCGTCGAAGCGGATGACGGGGTAGCCGTTCAAGCCGCCGGAAACCCATAACGGTTGTTTGGTTGCAGTTCCCTGCGAGGCAGGATTGAGAGTGCCGGACTGACCTGCCCACGCCGAGACTTTATTCGAGCCGTCTTTGGTGATGCCCGCGTCGGCCTTCAGCCAGAGTTTGAGGCCGTTAATATCCGGGGGCGTTTCGGCAACGAACGGATTGATGATGCGATGCCAGACGCCATAACTTGAGGTATCCCCGCTGCTGGCCAAGCCATACCATGTCACCACGATATTGCCGTTATTCAGCATTGCCGCAGCGGGGGATCTTTGGTTGTCGCTACCTTCCGTCTGATTGATCTGGCGCTCACCCCCTACTTTGTTCCCGGAGGAGTCAAACAGCTGGCCGACTATGCCCGTGCCGATGCCATCGAGATTATCGGACTCCCAGAACACCATGAAATAACTGTCATTCAGTGCGATGACCTCGGGAAGTTTCTGATTCCCTGTTGTGGTGGTGTTGACCCGGAATTCGCTGCCGACCTTGGTGCCGGTGTTGCTGAGTATCTGGCCGTAAACACCATATCCGCTGCCATCCTGCCCATTGCTCTCCCACACGGCGACAGCGTTCCCATTGGTGAGCGCGGCCAGGCCTTTTGCGTAATAATCATGGTTGGCGTCGCCCGCCTGATCGCTCGTCGTGTAGGTGTTCACCTGGAACTCGCTGCCGACCTTGGCTCCGGTGCTGCTGATCACCTGCCCGTATACGCCCCAACTGCCGCCATCCTGTCCATCGCTGCTCCAGATGACCATCGCGTTGCCGTTGGTCAGTTGCTCCACCTTGGATATTTTCTGTCTGTTCGTGGTGTAGGTGTTGATCTGGAACTCGCTGGTTACCGATACGCCCAGATTATCGTAGATATTGCCGAATATCTCGTTCTGATTGGGATCTACGAAACGATGGTTCGTGACCAGAAGATTGCCGTTCGAGAGTTCGAGGAATTGGGTTCCCCGGGCGTCATCGTTATTCGAGCTGGCCAGAGATTCCACTCCCCGTGCTACCCCGTTGGCGTCATAGCGTTGCATGTAGCACCGGAAATCCGCAGCATCCATCGCGCCGATGCCGTTCCAGCCGATCACAAAGCCTCCATCCCTTAATCCTCGGACATTGGGCCTTTCCTGATCGCCTACTGTGGAAGTAGCGGCGCGTGTTTCACTCCCGACCTTTACTCCGGTTTGGCTGTAGCGTTGGAAGTACGTGCCGCTGCCACTGCCATCCTGTGCATCACTATCCCATACGATGACATAGCCGCCATCAGCGAGCGCCGCTACCTGCGGATCATCTTGTCCACCGGTGGTGTAGGTGTTCACCAGCGCGTCGCTGGTCACGGGCAGCGTAGCAGGGGGTACGTATCCGTCGAACGGTTCGATGACGACGAAATAGACGCGGTTGTTGGAGACAAACGTCACCGCGACCGTGCCGTCGCCGCGCACGGCGGCTTCGGAGCGTTTCTGATCCGCAGCGGTGGCGATGTTGATCAGGCGTTCGCCACGGATCTTGATACCGGAGGGATTGAACAACTGCCCGACGATCGCCGTGCCGGCGCTGTCGACGTTTTCCGTCGTCCAGAAGATCATAAAGTAACTGCCGGACAAGGCCACGATGGTGGGTTCCATCTGGATGCCCTTCGTGGTGGAGTTCACGCGGATCTCGCCGCCGACCTTTGCGCCTGCGGAGTCGAATATCTGGGCATAGATGCCGGTCTGGTCGCCGTCCTGATCCATGCTGTCCCAGGTGACCACGAATCCGCCGCTGGCCAGCGGCGCGATGTCATAGGCTTCTCTGTCTCACACGTTGGAGCCGGAAGCCCCCGCCGTTCCCTGATTCCCCTTCACATAGGTATTCACGCGGAACGGGCTGCCCACCTTGGCGCCGGCCGTGGTGAGGATCTGGCCGTAGATGCCCCAGCCGCTGCCATCCTCGCCATCGCTGCTCCATACCACGGCAATATTGCCGCCAGTCAGGCGCACGCCTTCCGGCCTTCCCTGTTGAAGGGTGGTGTAGGTGTTGATCTGAAAGACTGCGGACGTTGCCGTGCCGGAGCTATTGAATATGCGTCCCCAGACGCCCGCTCCATCGGCGTCGCCTGCTTCCCACAGCGCCATGAAGCTATCCGATGGCAGCAGCACGAACTCGGGCTCCCAGCTTTCGTTGGCCAGCGCCGCTGAGGTCATTACGGTTTC
Source organism: Alphaproteobacteria bacterium (assembly GCA_020851915.1). Taxonomy (GTDB): domain Bacteria; phylum Pseudomonadota; class Alphaproteobacteria; order Rickettsiales; family RI-342; genus JADZBT01. Next base: position 16,033 of record JADZBT010000094.1, read on the forward strand.
CGATCCTTGCGCCACGCCGCTGGAATTATAACGCTGGAAGAAGGCGGTGTTATTGACTGTATCTCCGCCGCCCGGGCCGTTCCAGCCAATGACGTAGCCGCCGCCGCTGAAGGCCATCACCGGAGAGAAATACTGGTCGCCGGTGGTGGTGGTGTTCGTCCGCACGTCAACGCCCAGCTCAGTACCAACGGAATCGTAACGCTGATGGTAGCTGCCTGCGCCGCTGCCGTCGCGGGCATTCCAATCCGACCAGCCGATGACCCCGCCGCCGCCGCTCAATATCGCGATGGTCGGATGCACCGCGCAGCAGGCGCTGTCTACCGTGCCTATTTCGCCCGTTACGAAGAACGTGTCCGCAGTACAGATGGGAGCTACGCCTTTCCACCCGGATGCATTGTCGCACATCAGCTTGCCCGCAGTGCCGCTATAGCCGAAGCACATATCGCAGGTGTAGGTGCGGTATCCGGCGTAGCTCGTGCCGTTCACGGATTGCGTGATGGTTGCGCCCGTCTGGGCGGGCGGCGTGGAGCAGTTTATTCCGCTACAGGTGGCGGGCACGGTGCATTCCTGCGGATCCTGTCCGCAATTCGTGCCCGAGCAGTCGATCAGGTGGCAGGTGGGGGCCGTGCCGCTCCACGATCCGCCGGAGCAGGTATAGGTGGTCGGCATGCCCCAGTACCAGGTCGTGCTGTCGCACTTGGCCACGCGCGTATCGCCATCACTGGAGCCGCCCGAGGTGAACACCACGTTGGTAATCGTGGGGGTGCTGCCGCAGGTGTTAGACACACAGGTTCCCAGTGCGGTCCACGTGTTGCTTCCGGAGGTGCAGGTGCTGGTGGCGCTGCCCGACAGCGTATAGCCGGGGTCGCAGACGAGGGTGTTGGTCCAGGTGGTTCCGGATTTGCTGTAAGACGTCGTGCCATTCGGGCTGCTGGGCGGCGTGGTGTACATCGACCCGAATGCGACGTCCATTATGTCTTCCGCGCCGAACGGATCGGTGCGGGTGGTCCAGGTGACGCCATCCGGCGAGGTTTTGATCACGCCGCCATCCTGTACGGCAACGAAAAGATCCGTGCCGCCGGTCTTGTAGTTGGAGCCGATGGCTTCCACCGCGTTGCCGATGTCGCCACGGGTGGTCCAGGTGGTTCCGTTCGTCGAGGTCGAGATATAGCCGTTCGCATCGCCCACGACCCACAGGCCGCCGGTGCTCTGGCGGTTATGAACCACGCCATGACCCCATGTGTTCAGATTCGAGGTGCGTGAGGTCCAGGTAAGTCCGTCCGGCGCGGTCTTCATGGCAGGGCCGTCACCGATGACCGTCCACAGGTTTGAGCCGCCGCTGAGGTGGTTATTGCCCACACCATCCACATCGGCGCCTGGAAGGGTATTGGTACGCAGGGTCCAGGTGATGCCGTCCGGCGAAGTGACGGTGTCGGAACCACAGAGGCCTATCACCCATAACCCCGATGCTCCGGACTGCCAGTTATGGTCGATGCTGCATACGTCTTTTCCGGACGGTATGTTGCTGGTGCGCGTGGTCCAGGTGATGCCGTCCGGTGAGGTGGCTATGTCG
>JADZBT010000095.1 GCA_020851915.1 Alphaproteobacteria bacterium
ACGAAGGTGAGCGATCCTACGAACGGATCGGACATCACCTTGAATGCCAGACCGGAGAACGGCTCGGTATCGGCGCTCTTGCGCTCGTCCGGAGTCTCGCCGTCGAGCAGTACGCCCTTGATGGCGGGGACGTCGATCGGCGCGGGCAGGTAGTCCACCACTGCGTCGAGCAACGGCTGCACGCCCTTGTTCTTGAATGCGGAGCCGCACAGTACTGCGACCAGCTTACCCGTGATCGTGCCCTTACGGATGCATGCGCGGATCTGCGCCTCGGTCGGCATCTTGCCTTCGAGATAGCCCTCCATGACCGCATCGTCCATTTCGGCGGCGCTTTCGATCAGCTTCTCGCGGTATTCGTCTGCCTGAGCCTTCAGGTCGGCGGGGATCTCGACTTCCTCGAATTCCGCACCCAGCGACTCGTCCTTCCACAGAACGGCCTTCATCTTCACGAGGTCGATGATGCCTTTGAAAGTATCTTCCGCGCCGACCGGCAACTGCACCACGACGGGATTGGCGCCAAGGCGGTTGCGGATCATGTCCACGCAACGGAAGAAGTTCGCGCCGGTACGGTCGATCTTGTTCACGAAGCACATGCGCGGCACGCCGTACTTATCGGCCTGACGCCATACGGTCTCGGACTGCGGCTCTACGCCGGCTACGCCGTCGAACACCGTCACAGCGCCGTCGAGTACGCGCAAAGAACGCTCCACCTCGATGGTGAAATCCACGTGGCCGGGAGTGTCGATGATGTTGATACGGTAGGATTTATTGTCGCGGTCTTTCCAGAAGCAAGTGGTCGCTGCGGAGGTAATGGTGATACCGCGCTCCTGCTCCTGCTCCATCCAGTCCATGGTGGCCGCGCCCTCATGCACTTCACCGATCTTATGCGACTTGCCCGTGTAATACAGGATACGCTCGGTGGTCGTGGTCTTACCGGCATCGATATGCGCCATGATACCGATGTTGCGATAGAGTTCGATGGGAGTTTGACGAGCCATGGGGAAAAATGTCCTACGATCTTGTTATTTTTATTACCAGCGATAATGCGAGAATGCGCGGTTCGCTTCCGCCATCTTGTGCGTATCTTCGCGCTTCTTCACCGCCGAACCGCGATTCTGCATCGCGTCCTTCAGCTCTGCGGCCAGACGCGCGGTCATGGTACGCTCGGTACGCTTGCGCGCAGCGGCGATGAGCCAGCGGATCGCCAGCGCCTGACGACGGATCTCGCGCACCTCGGTCGGCACCTGATAGGTAGCACCACCGACGCGGCGGGAACGCACTTCCACCGACGGCTTCACGTTATCGAGCGCCTCCTCGAACAGCACGATCGGATCGCGCTTGGCGTCCTGCGCCAGCTGATCGAGTGCGCCGTCTACGATACGCTCCGCTACGGACTTTTTGCCCTCCTTCATGATGCTGTTCATAAACTTGGTGATCACCAAGCTGCCATATTTAGCATCGGGGAGAACTTTGCGAGATTCTGCTGCGTGACGACGAGACATCTACCTAAATCCTTCTACAATCTTACTTGGGACGCTTTGCGCCGTATTTGGAACGGCTCTTCTTACGATCTTTCACGCCCTGCGTATCGAGCGTACCGCGAATGGTATGGTAGCGCACACCGGGCAAGTCCTTCACACGGCCGCCGCGGATCATCACTACGGAGTGCTCCTGCAGGTTATGGCCTTCGCCGGGAATATAGCTGGTCACCTCGTGGCCGTTGGTCAGGCGCACGCGGGCTACTTTACGCAGCGCCGAGTTCGGCTTTTTCGGGGTGGTCGTGTACACACGGGTGCACACACCGCGCTTCTGCGGACATGCCTGCATCGCGGGAACCTTGTTGCGCTTGGCGAGAGGCGCGCGCTGCTTACGAATTAACTGGTTAATGGTCGGCATTTAATAGTTGCTCCTTAATACCTTCCTGCATACGCAGAAAAAAATCCCTCACCCTCTCCGGTTCACCTTTTCGAACCTCGACGGCGGCGACTGTATTTCTGCCTTCAAACCCTTGAAAAACCTGAGGGTCCCCACACTTCCCCCACGCAGCTGGTGCGTTGAGAGTGGCGCATACTAGTGATGCACCCCTCTCCCGTCAAGCGAAATTTCAGAAAACTACAGGGGTTCCGCAATGTACGCAGAAAACACCCTGACCTGCCCTCACTGGGCTCTGTTGCAACAAGCACACGGAAGGCGCGATGAAACAGCGATACATCACCGTATTTCAGCGGGTTTCATACCCGTGACGCGCGGCTCCATGCTATGCAGGAATGACACATTGGAGCATTGCGCCAGACGCGGATGGTGCGCGCGGCGGAAGCATCCGATGAAGCCCATTAAGGAGAGAGCATGCGGCGAACACCACTGATCCTGACCACGGCGGCCTGGGTGCTTGCGTTCAGCGCGCCCGCGCATGCCGAGCCGTTCAAGGACATGCTGAACGGCCTGCTGGCCGATCATCCGCAGATAAAAATGGCCAAAGAAGGTATCGCCGCGAGCGAGGCCACGAAACAGGAGGCGTTCTCGGGCTATCTTCCCAAGCTCGACCTCAGCGGCAGCAGCGGGTTCGAGAGCGTGGATCGCACCGGATATAACCCGCCCGGCGTCAAGACCAACCTCCCCACCGACAATTACGGCCTGACGCTCACCCAGAACCTGTTCAACGGCTGGAACACCACGGCACAGCACGCGACTGCGGAGAAGGGTGTGGAGATCGCAACGATCACGCTTACCCAGACCCAGCAGCAGATATTGTTCGAGGGCGCCACCGCATATATAGAGGTCTTACGGCAGCTTGAGCTGACCAATCTCGCCGTCGAGAACGAAGACACCCTTAAAAAACAATTACATCTTGAAGATGAGCGCGTCCAGCGCGGCTCCGGTATTGCGGTGGACGTATTGCAGGCCAAATCGCGTCTGCAAATCTCCAAGGAGCGCCACACGGCCTTCATGGGCGCCCTGAAGGATGCCATCAGCCGCTATATTCAGGTCTTCGGCAAACTGCCGGAGGTGGACAGCATGACGATCCCCGCGCTTCCCACCGCCAATGTCCCTCCCACGCTGGAAGAGGCCATCGCCATCGCCACCAGCGAGAACCCCACCCTCATCAGCACCGGCGAGAATGTGGAGGTCGCAGCACTGGCCCGTAAAACGGCGCGTTCCGGGTTTTACCCTTCCGTCGATATCGTCGGAGCCAGCACCTATAACGACAACCTCAGCGGTACGTCCGGCGAGGAAACCAATTATTCCGTGGCGTTACGCACCACCTGGCAACTCTATTCCGGCTTTGCCGACCGCGCGCGCAGCAGCCGTGCCGCACATAATTACCAATCGGCGCTGGAAAGTAGTGAGTATGTGAAGCGCAAGATCGTGGAAGAGGTAAAGCTCGCCTGGTCGAGCCTCAACACCAACAAATCGCGCTACGAGCTATTGCAGAACGCCGTGAACATCGCGGGCGAGGTCTATGACGCCCGCAAACGCCTCCGCGACGCCGGCAGCGACACCGCCCTTAACGTGCTGGATGCCGAAAACGAACTGTTCCGCGCCAAAATAGACGCAGAATCAGCGCGTTACGATTATTACAACGCCATCTACCGCCTACTGCTCGCCATGGGCAGGCTGAACATGGAAACGATTTAGGTTAGCACACATTACTGCACTAGCAGGCCCCTCATCCCCCGCCTTCTCCCTCTGGGAGAAGAAGCTCTCCATCCCCTCTCCCCATGGGAGAGGGTTAGGGTGAGGGGCCTGATCTGTCCGTACTCCCATAACCACAGCCTAACTCCGCCCCTTCTCACCCTTACCACGCTGCGTGCCCTGCGCGGTGGCTTGCCCGACGAAGCGTCCGGCGATGTTAAGTCCCTGCCCGGCCAGCTTTTTCACCAGATCCTTGGACTCTTCATAGACCGCAAGCTGCGTGGATAAGAATGAAAAATGGCTAGATTCCAGATTCTTGATACGCTCGTCGGCATTACGCATCACGCTGTTCAGATGTTCATGCATCTGCTCGGTGTTGCGCCGGTTGCGCTCCTGCATCTGCTTATGAAGGAACACCTCGATATTCTCGTGCAGTTCGCGGTTCTGTATCTCGGCCAGCAGCTGCTCCAGCTGGGCCATGCTGAGATCCTGCCCCGCGCTCCTATCCGCCACAGCATGCTTCAGCTCTGCAGCCGCCTCCACCAGTTGATCGAGCCCTTCCAGCAGCTCCATATAATTCGTGTTCACCGTCTCGACCAGTGCCGCCGCGAACAGCAGCGTATAGCGCGCGTAGGCCTCCGCCAACCGCGCCGCCTCACCCGTTGCCTTTTGCCATTCCTCCTCCGAGAGGTAATGCACTGGGTCGAATTCCGGCGGCGCGCCCTCGGTGGCCGCCGGGCTGAACGCCTGCATCAGGCTCACCGGAGGCATCATCTGTACCCACAGCGCCTTCAGCCCCTCTTCCGCCTGCCGGTAATAATCGGGCCGCATGGCCTTTGGCGGAGTGGTATCCTTGCCACCGCCCCGGAAATGCGATTCAAGCTTTCTCACCTCGTCGGGCAGCAACAGATCCTCTCCCGTCAGGTAATGCTCGACCACATAGGCAAAGCTCTCCCAGAATTCCTGCGCCGTGAGTGGCTCCCACCTGCCCTTGCCTATGAGTTTCTTGACAAATTTCTGCGCCTCACGCAGATCCAGCTCCTGCTGCAAGCGTTCACCGCTCGTATCGCGCATCACCCGCCGCGCGAAATGCGACAGGTCTTCCTTGATCGCCTCCATCGGCAGCACCAGCTTTGCGCTATCCAGCACTAACCGCTGCTTGAGCGCCGTCGCCTGCGCGCGGTCATGCGGCCAGAAGGCCTGCGGCCCGGAGGCCAGCCAGTCGCTGCGCGCGCGGAGATTCCGCAGATCGCCCGCCAGCCGCTCCACGGTGAGCCGTTCCGGCTCGCGGTTGCCGGCCCATGCACGCACGGCGTCGTGGTAATATTCGATGGGGGGCCGCAGATCGCCTGCGGTCATATAGATATTCCGCGCATTCTCCATGGCGAGTATCTCGCGGTAGAGCCGGTCGAGGAACTGCAATAATACGTCGTCTTTGCGCGCTGCCATAGGCGACCTGTATATAATGAATGTATCCCGAGCGCCACCCCACGCGCAAACCGCGCGCCCACAAACACAAAATGATTGACAAGCGAAGGGGGTAATGCGCTGTTAGTTGTGGATTTTATTATTATCAGGAGCCATATGAAACTTCTCGCCTTCGGAGCCTCTAACCGGGAGGGGTCACTCAACCGCAGCCTGGCGAAACTTGCCGCCGCATCCGCTGAGAAACACGGCGTCGCCGTGGATTTCCGCGAGTTCGGCACATTCGATACGCCGCTCTACACCCATATCGAGCCGGGCGGCGCGGAGCCGGAGGGAGCACAGTTATTCGCACGCTGCCTCGCGGAATCCAACGGCATGATGATCGCCCTGCCGGAATATAACTGGTCTTACCCGGGCCACCTCAAGAACCTCATCGACTGGATCTCTCGCGCGCGGCCCGTGCCGCTGGCCGGGAAATCCTGCCTCCTGCTCTCGGCCTCCACTTCCGCCGTGGGCGGCATACGCGGCCTGCTGCATTTCCGCCAGCCGCTTGAGGCGCTGGGGACCTTCGTCCATCCCAAGATGTTCACGCTGGCGAATGCCGGCAACGAGATGGATGCAAAAGGAGAATTCAAGGACGCCGCCCAGCAGAAACGCCTTGATGCGACGGTGGCGGATTTTGTAACATTTGCGCGCAACCTCTCATAGCCGGATGACATGAAGCCGCAGCCGCTTTCGCAGATACAGAAGACCCTCGCGGACAATCTGCTGGGCTCCGCCGAGCGTCATCCGTGGCTGCGCGACATCGTCCGCCCGCTACTGCCCAACTTCATGGAAGTGATGGCGATCTCGCTGTTCGCCAACCTGCTTGCGCTCGCCGTCCCGATATTCACTCTACAGGTCTACGACCGCGTCATCGCCCACAACGGCAAGAGCACGCTGGTGGCGTTGCTGCTGGGCGTCGGCCTCGCGCTGCTGTTCGATTTCCTGTTGCGCCAGACGCGCAGCCGCATCCTGCAGAACGTGGCGCTGCTCATCGACGCCAAGCTGGGCCGCGCGCTCTATG